>JBGCES010000219.1:0-5412 GCA_045106545.1 Saprospiraceae bacterium | reverse complement strand
GAAGTTCAGTGGACAATTTTTTCAAGTAAGGAACGTACCAATATTTAACCTTTTTTGTAAAGAAAGGAATCGGACGCGGTGTTCCATAATTGAGTTTATAACGTCCCAATTTTAATGCTCTTTCACCTGGAAAACCAAATAAAACGGGCAGACCTGCCTCGTTTCCATAGCGTTCAAAAAAAGCTTTGACTAATTTTAGATAAACCCTTTGCTGGACTGTTCCTTGCTGTTTGCTACAAAAAACATCTACGGGCTGCCCCGCGCGATAAGTTTTGCCATCCACTAACAAATCAAACTGTAAAGCCGCATATTGTCCAACGATCTGATCGGCTTCACTAACGGCTAGCAAAATAGTAGAATTTTGCTCGATCTTACCAAATTTATACCTCCATTCCTCTACGGTTCGCTTGGTAGAAAAGATCTCATTAAACAGTTGATTAATAACTTTTTCATCATTCGCTTGATAGGGTCTGAGACTAAATTTAAGCATAAGTTAGGCATTGGTTCGTTGAAGCTACAATGTATTTGTTTTTTTAGATAAATATTCAATTCAATATATTTTTCAGTATTTTTCGCTCGGATTTAGTCATTTTATGAGAGTCTTTTGAACAAGAGATCTTAACATGTAAAATGCAGATTTATCAGCTAGCTAACGAAAAAAATAGAACAATTGCACGAAGACAATCCACTTTTAGATCAGTACCTTTTAGAAAAAGCGTTAGCAAAACGACTACTAAATGCTACTCCTCAAGAGCGCAAAAATCTCTACACTGAAGTCTATGCTACTTTCGATGCATCCTTACCACCCGAGCGAAAGCTACTCTTGAAGCCAGCTCCGAAAGAGAAAAATTATATCAATCAACTGCTTGCAAAAGCACTTCAACCTCAGCTCAATTCAGATGCCGTGATCATGGAAATAGGCGGCGGAGATGGTTCATTAGGAATGCTGCTGGCAGCGCAAGTGAAAAAGATGATTATAGTGGAAAGTATTGATGAAATTGCAGCGACTAGTTTTCCACCAAAGAACTTTCAATTATTACTAAAAGATACGCCTCCCTATCCATTTGAAGATACTACTTTTAATCTAATCTTTAGCGTACATTTCCTTGAACATATTCATCCTGACGACGCAGTTGCTCACCTGCAAGAGGTGTTTCGCTTATTAAAAAAAGGCGGCGCTTACGTTTGCTTTACACCTAATCGGTTGCTAGGGCCACATGATATTTCGAAGTATTTTGGTGATGAAATAGCAACTGGCTTGCACCTTAAAGAATATACCCACGGAGATTTGCAGCAATTGATGAAACAGGTAGGGTTTACTTCGGTCGAAGTTATCAAAATAGATCAGGATCTCTTTCCTCTTCCTTTATCCATTATAAATTTTATAGAAAAAGTATTTTTACACATTCCTACTAAATGGCGTATAAAATTGTGGAATCAGTTATTCTTCTTTACTAAACCTCCTTTTCGACCTTTAGAACAAGTCAAGTTAATTGCTCGTAAATAACTAAAATACTTAAAACATGTTCCCGTTCAAAAAAAATATACAACCCAAAATGCAGCAAGAATGGGAAATCGAGCCTTATTTGCACGTAGATAAAAAACGCATTTATAACCCACTGACGGAGCAAACTTTACACCCTACTAACTCTTTATTTAAAATTGTTAGAAAAATCTATCAGCAGCGCGAAGCAAATTATCAACTTAAAGAAAAGCAGCAGCGACAGCTATTAGAAGGCAAGTGGATTATTCCCATTGATACCGCTACGGACAAGCGGTTTAGATTACGCTACGTTTCCTTGGAAGGTAATTCAGCATGTAATCAAGCGTGCTATTTTTGTCCAGTTGCTTACGACCCACGCGATCGAAAAACGATGTCTTTAGAAGTGTATGAACATATCGTTCAACAATTAGCTCAGTTTCCTACCCTCGAAGGGGTTTTTATGATGAATTATAATGAACCAACAATAGACCGCTATTTCAAAGAACGAATCGCTTTACTTTTTCGCTATCAGTTACCCGTTGCACTGAATACCAATGCTAGTGGTTTAACACCCAAAACCGTAGAGCATATCTTAAAAATAGGGCAGCTTGGCTATTTAAATGTCAATTTATCCACCCTAGATCCAGTTGAGTACCACCAAACAAGAGGACAAAATCAACTCCCGAAAGTCTTAGAAAACTTAGATTATTTAAAACAACTTCCTTTTGCCAAAGAAATGGTAATTACAGTTCTAGGTCAAGGAGATCTTGTACATAAAACAAACTTTTCTGCTATTCAAGATTACTTTACCAATACCAATTTTAAAGTTCAATCTTTTGAAATTATGGATAGGGCTGGTTACTTGGAACAAGGACAAAAAGTGGTTCGACCTACCCAAAAATTGTGTGGTTGCGATAACTTAGGTTCTCGTCCTTTGCAACATTTGCATATTGATGCTACTGGAAAATGTGTGCTCTGTTGTGAAGATTATGAAGAACGTTACGAAATCGGTGATTTGTCTAAAGAAACGATAATTGAAGTACTCGAAGGGAAAAAAATAGCCCAACTTAGAAAATGGATTTATGGGATAGAGAAAGCGCCTCAAGATTTCATCTGTCGCCGTTGTATTTTTGCGCGCACAACCTGAAAAGGAATCTATAGTTAAGGAATAAGTGTAATCCATCAACTTAGTCGCCTCTGAACAGGATTTTCTTAAAATCCCAAATAATCCGTAAATTGAAAGAAATTAGGTACGACTATGAGAAAATTAAATCTTAAAACAAGCAGGAAAATAATCTTAGGGATCGGATACCTCGCAGGCATCCGATCCCTAAATTTTGTACTGATCTCCACTACTTTACTGCTCACGATTTATGCTACGCCCTCCGCTGGACAAGTAAAATCAAATAGCACAAGTGCAACCACTTTCGAGCAAGTATTATTACAAACCGAAACTTTCCTCTACCAAAATTTCGATTCTCTCGCTCACTATGCTACGCAACTGGTTGCGGTTGCAGATACCAACAATGTAATGCAACTCAGCACCGCTTATTACTGGCGCGGCGTAGCGCAGATGACACAGACTAAATTTGCGCAAGCTCGAACAGACTTTGAGCAATCGCTCGCCTTTGCAGAGGCTGTCAATTGTACAGATTGTAAAGTAAAAGTATTAGCTGAAATGGCAGTGCTTGCTGCCTCTATGGGTTGGTGGTTTGATGACGGAGCAGATCATTTACAGGTCGCTTTAGAATATATTTTGGAAGCAGAAAAGCACTTATCGGATGAAACAGACACATTAACAAAAGTTAAGTTTCTGAACACGAAAGGGATGGTGGATTATTATAGAAATGAAGATCCCGTTACGATTTTACGGCTCATTGAAGAAGCCGAAAAATTACTACCTTCAGCAAAATCATTTCGTACGGAGCGTTGGCAGCAAAACTTGATGCTCAATCGTGGTTTTGTAGCAAATAATGAAGGTGACTATGCCAAATCTGTTGAAATTTATAAAACGCTGCTTCCACAAATTGATACGATTCAGAACGGACATTTGGCTTATCTGAGTCAACTAAATATCGTGGAACCCTTACTAGCAACGGAAGGAGAAGCAGCGGCTTATGACTATACGATGCGAGCACTAGCTACCGCAGAACGAATGGGCAATCGCTGGGGTATGTCTTACATCTACGAAATGCTACACGAATATTTTGCGGAAGCAAAAAATTATCCTGCTGCTTACGAGGCGTTACAAAATTTATATGATTTAGAAACATCCATGTTTCATCTAGATCGCGAATTAGCGGTCAGCGAAATGGATCGGCGATATTTAACCAGTATTAAAGAAGCGCGTATTTTAGAACAAGAACTGGCATTAGAACGCGCAAATAGTCAGCGTAATTTATTGGTAATCATTGGTTTGTTTATTTTGTCCATATTGTCAGGAATATTTTTCTATTTCCGTAAAAAAAAAAAAAAACGCCAACTCGCAGCGGAACAAGCCTTGCAATTGGAACAAGCCCGCGCCGAGCAACTTGCAGAACTAGACCATTTAAAATCAAATTTCTTTGCTAATATTAGTCATGAATTTCGTACGCCACTGAGTGTCATTATCAGTCCGTTACAACAATTGCAGCGCGGTGAATTTAACGGCAATTTAGCGCAATATTATGACCTCATGCTCCGCAATGCGCAACGCTTGCAGCAGCTGATTAATCAGATTTTGGATTTGAGTAAAGTAGAAAGTGGGAAGTTGGTTTTAGAAACGGAGGCGGGTGATTTAAGTGCGTTTTTAAGACGAGTGGCGGGAACGTTAGAAAGTTTGGGCGTACGCCGTCAAATTGATTTTTCTATACAAGTAACCGACAAAATTACACCCGTTTTCTTTGATTTAGATAAGTTAGAAAAGATTTTTACTAACCTTCTTTCTAACGCGTTTAAGTTTACACCAAAGTATGGAAAAGTTCAGTTTCTAACGGAAGTAAAAATAGAAAAAACGCAGACTTTCTTAACCGTTCATATTGCTAATTCTGGCGCATCTCTTTCGCCTACGGAAATTGCCTCAATCTTCGACCGTTTTTATCAAAATCAATCTGCCGAAGATGGTAGCGTCGGTAGTGGAATTGGTTTAGCTTTAGTCAAAGAATTAGTCGAATTACACGACGGGACGATTGAAGTAGATTCCAATTCAGAATGGACAACTTTCACCGTGCAACTCGCTTTCGCAAATGCCGATTTACAACAAATATCTACCACAGCCAATGCTCTTACCGTAATAAATACTGCTCCTCTTTTTGCGGAAACGCCAGCCGAACAAACTACTGACAAACCTTCCCTTTTACTCGTTGAAGACAATCCCGATGTACGTTTTTACATCAAAGACTTATTAAAAGATCAATACGAAATACTTGCCGCCGAAGATGGCGAAATCGGTTGGGAAATAGCCACTAAACGGCTCCCAGATTTGATTGTCACTGATGTGATGATGCCTAAACTCAACGGCACAGAACTCGCCCAACGTCTCAAAACGGATGTGCGTACGAGCCATATTCCGATCATTATGCTAACCGCAAAAGCAGAGCAGCATGATAAATTAGCAGGCTTGGAAACGGGCGCAGATGCCTACGTGATCAAGCCATTTGACGCCCAAGAATTACAGTTGCGTATCCAGAAATTGATTGAGCAACGTCGTCTTTTACAACAAAAATTTGCTACCCAAAAAGTCCTCGCTCCCAGCGAAATTGCGGTCACTTCCGCCGACGAAAAGTTCCTCGAACAACTCGTCCAATTTATCGAGATTCAAATGGACAACGAGCAATTGACCATCGAAGAGTTAGCCGCTGCCGCTCATTTAAGTCGCTCCCAATGGCATCGTAAAATCAAAGCCTTGACCGGGCAATCGCCCAGCGTCTTTCTGCGTACGATTCGTTTGC
>JBGCES010000218.1:0-4920 GCA_045106545.1 Saprospiraceae bacterium | reverse complement strand
GGCAGCACGCGGAAGTACAGTACAGCACATTCGTGAACAGCGCGAACTGAGTCGCGATCAAAAATTGCAATTATTGGAACAGCTAAAAGTGGATTTACTGACTCAACCTGAGTTACCAATCCGCGCTTATTATCTGCGTAGTCAGCAGATGCAAAATCGCCACGCGACGACTTTTGTAAAAATTACGGGGCGGGATTTTATTGAGGAAAGTGAACAGCATTCGATCCCCAATTCCGCCACGATTATCAATTACTTGGAACAGTACCAAGCTGCTTTCACTCACGACTGGTTTATTCGTCCGATCCGCGATTACTTGCGCTTACATTTTGCGGGCGTGCATCCACTCACCATCGCCGCCGAAATAACGGACTATGACCCACAACAGTTCGCCAAGAAGTGGCGCTCTTTTCAGACGACGGTGGAACTACTTTGCTATCAAAACAAACGCTTACGCAAACACCTCAGTCCACTGCATCGGTTAGAACTCAAATTCCTCCAACGACTCAAAAAACGAATATTGGAAAAGCATCCAGATGGGAAACTGACGGCTACGGAATTGAGGGAACATACCAATACGCTTTTACAGTATCATCGTTATCGCGGTGATTTGGATCATCCTGTTTTGGAGCAGTCGGTACATTTTACGGCGGCGCAGCTGGAGCGACGGTTGCAGGTGTTGTTTGAGGTGGAAGTGACGAAGTATAACGGATCGAGGGAGTATGTATTGGAGGTGGATTACGTGAGGGAATTGGTAGACGGTGGACGGTCGCTGTGCTTGACGATGGACGGGGCAGTATCAGCAAATTTGGGAAAACGGGACGGGTGTGATGTGCCGTTTTGTGAGCGAGGAATGGCTGAGATCGTGCGGAAACCGTTGCGGGTGTTGGATTTGTATCGTTGATAGTGGAAGCAGACGTTTCACGGAAAGTATAATAATTGTGAAATGGTTGTTACTCGATTAGTTTAAAAATCTAGGCTGCTAATATTAGCATAAAAGAAGACGAGGTAAGGGATTAAGTGGAGTTGTAACTTACGCCATCGAATGGTTGGTGCGTGAGGGTGATATTTTTTGGTTTATTTCTAATTATCTAGCATTTGGGATAAAACACATTCAAAGGAGCAATTAGCTTGCTATGAACATCAGAAAGTAAATTACTCAATCAATTTTTTCTTTGAAAGAAAATTTTAACTGACAAATTTATATTTCTCTTTTTTAAAGCCCTTTATAATATTTCTCACATTCATTCTCTACCCTATTACCAACCATTTTATCAAATTTACTTTGCTCCAAAGCATCTTTCAAATCAACAAAGCTATCCTCTATTTCTGTTTTTATTTGCGCATAAATTGCAGGATAATCCATTCTAAAACGACCAATACTGAATGGTGATTTTTGTTTTCTAGGAAGAATATCTGCAAGCGATTTGGTTGCTTTAGTGATAACTTCGGGTTGATTAGTTGTGGAAGATGACTCTGATTGCTGCCGTTCGGTTTGTAACTGATCGCGGTATTGTTGATATTCTTCAGCAGTCATTCCGTGAGCGATTTTTCGATACGTCCGCTCCCCTTCTGATAACTTCTTTTGTCGCTCATAAAGCTGTTCTAAGACTGGAAAAAAATGTCCATCTCGATGCAATATTCCCTGTTTCCACCAGCTAACAAATGCGCCCGCTAACTTCTTTGCTTTGGACGCTTTGCTAAATTTATTCCATAATAATTCAAAGAATAAATCTTCGTAACCGTGAATTTTTGGGTTATCGATTTTAGCATGATTGATAATATTATCTAGAATAAAATGACGGTTAATTCCCTTTTCTACTAAGAAATCATACGCCATTTTTTGCGCCTTAGAAAGTGCTAAGACCTGTTGTAATTTCACTTCTCGCTCGGCTTTCTTAGCAGCTTTTGCCGCTATCGTCAGTGGTTTATGAATGTTACCAATGCGGTAAATATGGTATTTTAAAATAGTAATTTTTCTACTTCCAGACTTTGCAATGCCCTCAAATTTGAAGGAAATATCTCCACTTTTGGTAGAATCTTTCTCTGCTACTTTCAAAATTCGTCGCTCCAATTCGTAAAAACGATGATAGGTTTTTATCTCATCCAATCCAAATCGCGCTAAAAAATCAGCAACTGGTTCTTGTCCGTGATACTCTTTTTCACCATGAAATAGCTTACGCTTCATGTACATGAAGATGGGAACGGAGTATTTTCCATCAAATTTCAACGTGCTTTCTGCTAGCAATTGCAAAAAATTTCCATCCAACCCCATTAGAAATTGTCGGGCACTTAAACCAATCGTAAAGAGTATTTCGTCCTTCTTTTTATCGTATCCGATGCGATCAAACCAAGAAAACGCACCCTCAAAATCTTCATTAGCAAAGTTTGGATGACGGCTTTTTATCTTATAGTTATCGAGTGAGTCAATTGCACCCAACACCCTTTTAATCACCCCACCTCGGGGCGTTTTTCCATCCGTAAAATAGCGTAATACTTCCGACGCGGGAATCCGATAGGTGTTTCGTTCCAAGACTACTCGTTCCACATAATCCATGTGTAACTCACGTGGAATCTGTTGGCGTTCAATCTCTTCTTTGAGGTCATCAATACCATAGACTGGCTTCGCCTTACTGTCAATATAAGCCACCAAAACTAATAGTGCTTGATATTGAATCTTACTTAAATTATAGGGTGGATAGTCTCCAAGTTGATTGGAGATGGAGACCTTACGTTGTAGTTCCGAGGCTATGGTTAGTTCACTCATAATTTATCTATTGCTTTGAGGATTTGAAGAAACTTTACTAACTGTAAAAAGAATCTGAACAATATTAGAAACTATTGCGTCAAAATTTCTAATCTGACGCAGTATTTTTTCCGATTGTGGAAAACTTTGACGCAGTAGAAATGACTGATTTAACTCAATTGGTACTTTTTTGACGCAATAGTGGTCTTTTTGCTCAATTGGTACTTTTTTGACGCAATAAAGCAGCTACCAACTATTTGTTATGGCTTATCTACTTGCTTCCAACTCTAAATTATACCTCCCGTATCGGTAGAATACTACGGAAATCTAAAAACTGCCTTATTTTGACGCAGTAAATAATATCACCTAAATAACTGATAATCAGTGTTTTATGCAGTTTAGACATTGGATACCTTTGAAACGGTACTTTTTTGACGCAATATCTCTTCTAAATTGTTGCTAATCAAGCATTAACCAAGAGGATAAATACAATTCCTACTGCAAAGCGGTACCTTTTTGACGCAATAGTCACATTATGGTACTTTTTTGACGCAGTAGCAAGTACATACTTAAGCTCTGGTACTTTTTTGACGCAATATGATCCTATTCCGACGCAGTGCTTTATAAGAATGATCCTATTCCGACGCAGTAATTTGATTATACGGTACTTTTTTGACGCAATAAAGCATTGCAACCTTTTGATTATCAATAACTTAGCGAGTCCCTAAAATATATTAGGGAAATAGAATTAGGATCAAATATTATTTAAACCTAATAAGGATTGATTTTAATTTTTTTATTTAAATGAATACAACTGGAGTTATTTACTTCAATTGAATTAGATAAACTTGAATATTGTCGTGTCATACAATAATATGATAATAAAGTAATAAAATATTTTTGTATTACTTTAATACTTATTACCTTTGCTTTAATTACTAGTGAGTTGGAAAATTCAGAAAACTAACTTGTTGATTTTCAATTGATTATTAATAAGTTTCAAACCTTGAAAAACGAAGTTGTCTTTCATTTATACTTAAACATTCTATGATAATATCACTATCAAATTTTAAAGGCGGAGTACTTAAAACTACTTCTACCATCAACATCGGAGCAGCACTTGCGCAACGTGGTAAGAAGGTTCTATTGGTCGATTTAGACCCACAGTACAACTTATCTCAATCCTTAGCCATACCCGATGATGTACCTAACGTCTATCAGGCACTGAACGAGAAACATACGCTCGTGCCTCATGCCGTTAATGACAATCTGTTTGTCATCCCCTCTGACTTTGAATTAGTGAAGGCAGAAATCGAACTGAGTTCTGTTTTCAAAAGAGAATTTCTACTACAAAGCCTTTTAGAGCCATTTTCCAAAGACTTTGATTACATCTTGATAGATTGTCCACCTTCACTTGGTTTGCTCACTGTAAACGCGCTCGTAGCCGCTGACTACACTTTCATTCCGATTGCGGCGGAATACTTAGCGTTGCGTGGTTACGCTGTATTAGCCGCTGCAATGGACGAAATGCAAATGGATGTGGACAAGGTATTTCTAACCAAATACGATCGCCGAAAAGTGATTAATCGCAGTGTGAGAGATAATTTGGAAGCTGCTTTGGGTGATAAGATGTTCAAAACAGCAATTCGTGACAATATCGCTCTCGCTGAGGCACCGACTGCTGGGCAGTCAATTTTTGATTATGCCCCATCTAGCAACGGTGCGAAAGATTATGCTGCTTTGGCAGAAGAGATTATGCAATTAAAGTAAATACGCTTACATTTTTGTATTACTATATTATTATAATTTTGGGTGTAATAATTTAATTGAAATACTTTATTATTGTATTACTATAATATTTTAATATCAAATTATTATATTACTATGTGTCGATTCTTTATAAATGAAGTTCTTACAGATTATAATATTATCTTAATACTAGAATAATTTATTATTAAATTAATAAAATATTCTATTTTAATATTATTGTATTACTATATTGCAATAATTATTTTCGCACTACTAAATTATTGATTTCATTATGAGTAAAAGAAAAGGATTTGATAGTTCTCTAGGAAGCGTGCTAGGAAGCAACAAAGCAAAAAGTACTAAGAAGGCTACTCCCACTCAGCCCAAACCCGCTCCACCAATAGTTGCTCAAGAAGAACCCGCTCCAG
>JBGCES010000217.1:0-11540 GCA_045106545.1 Saprospiraceae bacterium | reverse complement strand
TAAATCGGCTCAAGCTTTTCGCATTGCCATTTTGTTTCATTTGGGTGCATTAGACCTATACCCATAGTTTTCACCATAGTGCCTTTTTTATCAACCCAACCCATTTAAACATATTCAAAATCCCCAATTACCGGATATTCCCTAAAGGCAGTCTTTCACGAGACTGCTTTTTTTATGTAATAATCCAATTTTCATCTTACGAAAAAAGATAATAATTTTGTACTCACAACCATTATTCACATCTTGGCGTTGAAAGCACATCTGATTTCTTTACCAGTGTAATTTATCAAAATGATCATTTCTACTATCGTCGCCGTTGCACAAAATAATGTAATTGGAAGGGATAACGATATTCCGTGGTATTTACCCGCAGATTTAAAATATTTCAAAAAAACAACTTTAGGTCATCATATCATTATGGGACGTAAGTGTTTTCAAAGTATTGGTCGTCCATTGCCTAAACGGACAAACGTTATCGTGACTCGCAATCCTTTTTTCGTGGTTTCTAATGCGTTAGTTGTAAACTCTATTGAAGAAGGAATCGAAATCGCACGCCAGAATGGCGAAGAGGAAGTTTTTATTATTGGAGGTGGACAAATTTACGATTTGAGCCAGTCACTCTGGGATCGAATTTATCTGACGGAAGTCGATTTGCAAGTGGACGGAGATATATTTTTCCCTACGATTGACTCTGCCGACTGGAAAGAAGTAAGTTGTGAAGCACACGAAGCGGACGAAAAGAATAAATATAATTATGTGTTTAAAGTATTTGAAAGAAGCGCAATAGAAAACGGCAATGTATAGCATTTTACTACACATTGCCGTACTATTAGTCGGGTGATATGGGTTAGTTACAATTATACCTTTTTCACCAAGCCGCTTAACAAGGAAACTGCTAAGAGTATTAAAAATACATAGAAAATAATCTTTGCGATACCAGCTGCACCAGCTGCAATACCACCAAAACCTAAGATACCTGCTACAATAGCAACGATGAAGAAAATTAAGGCATAACGTAACATAATTAATATTTTTGTTAGTGAATAAATGTTGTGTCGTTTATTAGTATAACCTTACTTATTGGACGGTGTTCGTTGCTGATGAAAAAAAATAACAAGTTTTCATAAACTATCCATCTAATCACCTTAGCGTAATGCATAAAAAAAGCGTGATACATATCTTATATAGATACATATCACGCTACTGATCTGAGTCGTAAAAAAGCTTTACAATTGCTATGCTTTTCTTAATTCTTTTTTCAAAATTTTACCCGTTGCGCTCAATGGTAGCGCATCAATGATTTCTACCACACGCGGATATTTATAAGCTGCAATCCGTTCTTTCGTAAACGCTTTTAGTTCGTCTGGCGTAGCTGATTGTCCATCTTTTAAAACGACAAATGCTTTAATTTCTTCACCAAATTGCTCATCGGGAATCCCAATAACAGCTACCATAGAAACAGCTTCGTGTTGAATCATCACTTCCTCAACTTCGCGTGGATAAACATTTAAACCACCGCGAATGACCATATCTTTCGTTCGATCTACGATAAAGAAAAATCCATCCTCATCTTTAATACCGACATCGCCTGAATGCATCCAACCACCACGGAGCACTTTTTCGTTGACTTCAGGACGTTTGTAATAACCTTTCATGACGTTTGGTCCACGATAGACGATTTCGCCTTTTTCACCGATAGGTAATTCATTATCGTTTTCATCTACGATTTTTACCTCAACACCCCAAACTGGTGTGCCAATCGAGCCAGGTTTCGTACCTACGTCCAACTGGTTAAAGGTAACTACGGGCGAGCCTTCTGACATCCCATAACCCTCAATAATATCTACGTCAAAGCGTTTTTTGAAATCTTTCAATACCTGTACGGGAAGGGCAGAACCACCCGAGGCAACCATCCGTAATTGTTTTGCAATAGCATCGTAATCAAATTTGCCTTCCTCGTGATAATTCAATAATCCCCAGAGCATCGTTGGCACACCTGCGTAGATAGTTACTTTATGTTTTTGCATTAAACCAAAGACGGCTTCCGCATCAAAACGAGGTAATAAGATACTATGTGATCCTTTATAAATGCCCGCATTCATCAATACGGTCATCGCAAAAATGTGAAATAGCGGTAGTACGATGAGTTGTACATCTTCTTGCGTATTTGTCATCAAATTTGATGATAAAACGGCATTGGTGAATAAGTTGGAGTGGGTTAATTCAGCTCCTTTGGGACGACCCGTCGTACCCGAAGTATAAATAATTACAGCGGTATCGTCTGCTGCTGTTTGTACTGCATCAAACTGAGGTGATTGCCCTACCATTAGAGAGCCCAAAGTCGCCGTACCTTCAATGGTCGAAGGCATTTCTGGTTTAGGCATAATCATAAAAAATTGTTCGCAATCTGCCGCTTCCTGAAATCCTGCGTGTCCCATTTGCCCCATTGGTAGATCAGGTGTTCCAACAAAACAGAAGTAGGCTTTGGCGTCACTATCTTGCAAGTGATAAGCGATTTCGTCTTTTTTTAATAAAACGGATAGTGGAACTACCGCTGCTCCCGCTTTCAAAATACCAAAATAAATAATAGGAAAGTAAGGTAAATTAAAGCAACTCAAAGCTACTTTATCACCAGGCTGAATGCCTTTGGCGACGAGACCATTGGCAACCTGATTAGCAGCTCCATTCACTTGCGCATAGCTCAATGTGGTGTCCATAAAGGTAAAAGCAGCTTTGGTAGGGTAGCGCCGTGCGGCTTCTTCGATAAGTACAGATAGATTTAACATATTTTATATGAATGATAAACGATGAAGGAGAAATGATGAATGAATAGGTTATTTCGTAGAACTAATCTTCTTGGATGAAGAGCACGGTAGTGAGCAACTCGTCATCGTCAATTAAACAGTCATCATTATGAAAGGCTAATATATTACACATTTCGCGATTTAGAACCAAATGATCTGTTGTATTTTATAATTTTTACAAAAATATTGAAGGCGAAAGGGGAGTGGGAGAAATCAGGTAAGCAAAGGTTATGACAAACAAAAAAATAGTAAATATAACAAGAAACTATGTTTTGTTATGAAAATGTTAAAAACGTTAACTGTTCGTTATCCAGTGTTCATCATCTATCGTTTTCCTAGCTTTTCCTTTTGTAATTACTTACAAAGTTTTACATTTGCAGCAACTTATTTACTAACGATTTACTAAAGAGTAATCTTGATGAAGTGGAATATGGGTAATGCAAAGGTGAATTCATCATTCGTTATTTATCGATCCTCATTCATTGTTTTCTCTTTACCATTTTCTAACAAAATTAATTACAAGTGGATCAAGGAAGAAACCCAAGAAGATTTGAGAGTGTATATTCCAAGAAAGTACGCGCGGGTAGAAGAAGAACGTATTTCTTTGACGTTCGTCAAACGAAAGGAGATGATTACTACCTGACCTTAACGGAAAGCACTCGGAAGTTCAACAGTGATGGGTACGAGCGTCACAAGATTTTTCTATACAAAGAAGATTTCAATCGCTTCTTAGAGAGCTTAAACGATGTAGTCGATCACGTGAAAACGGAATTGATGCCAGATTACGACTACGATGAGTACACTCGTCGTCACGAGGAATTTGAAGCGCGCCGTGAAGCTGGCGAATTTGATAATCCACCAGCAGCGGATAACAGCAATGACGAGAATAACAACCGTGAAACAGCAACTGCGGATGCTGCGGATACCGATGACGATATGAGTTGGTAGGCTACTACCAATTAATATTAAAAAAAGCGAAGACGACTGCACAGTTGTTTTCGCTTTTTTAATTCCTAAAACTTTTCATTCCCACATCATGAATCATCTACGCTTTCCAATCGGTCAACACCAAAATCCAACCACCCTCAACTGGGACTTAATTCAAACTCAGATCGGTGAGATAGCTGCTCTACCCACTCAATTTCGTGTCGTTGCCGAATCACTTACAGAAGAGCAACTAGAAACACCTTATCGTCCTAACGGCTGGACGGCACGTCAAGTCATCCACCATGTACCAGATAGTCATATCAATAGCTACATTCGCTTCCGTTGGGCACTCACGGAGGACGAGCCAACCATCAAAGCTTACGACGAAGTAACTTGGGCAGAATTGCCTGATGCTAAAGCCGCTCCGATCCATTTGTCATTAAATCTACTGGATACCGTACATGCTCGCTGGGTGAGATTATTACAAAGTATGACGGAGTCTGATTTTCAACGTGCTTTGATTCATCCTGCTGGTGGTAAAATGTACCTCTATGAAATGGTTAGCTCCTATGCTTGGCACGGAAAACACCACCTCGGACATCTTAAATTGGTAACGAATAACGAATAAGGCATAACGAGTAACGAAGAAGCGTGTATATACTTTGGTTACACATTAATAGTTACTCGTTATTCAACGATCCCTTGAATCGTTAATATTTCTGCGCGTTTTTGATTAGAAAAAAAGACGCGGATTTTCTTTTTAAAATAGCCTGGTTTCTTAGCATCAAAGACGACTTTGATTTCGCTGACGGTTTGGGGTTCAATTGGCTCGACTGACCAATTAGGGGCTGTACAGCCGCAAGTTGTACGAACATTATCAATAATAATAGGTTCGTCAGTCGTGTTTTTGAAGCGAAAAAAACAGGTGGCGGGTTCATTTAGTATCACCTCGGTAAATTCATAATCTTGGTCACTCAACCATTGTACCGGTGCATTATCAATGAATTGAAAAAAGGGAAGTAAAAAGAATAGAAAATAGTGCGGCATTCGTTTTTTGATTTAAATCAATAACATTTTTATACAACTGCAAATTTCTATTTCTATTGTAACGATTGGGAACTCTAACTCAACTCAAATTGTTTTCACCCTTTATTAGCTACTAAAAATATGTCATATGGGTAAGATTCATGCTTCGATCACAGATGATTTAAAAGACTTTGTTGCAGAACAAAAAATGTTTTTTGTTGCGACAGCTCCGCTCACCGCTGATGGTTTTGTTAACCTATCTCCTAAAGGCTTAAATGCGTTTCGTATTCTAGATGAAAAAACGGTTGCTTATCTAGATTTGACGGGAAGCGGCGCAGAAACAATTGCCCACCTGAGTGAGAATCAGCGGATTACTATCATGTTTTGTGCCTTTACAGGACGACCCAATATTTTACGATTTTATGGAAAAGGACGGGTTTTAGAAAAAGGCTCAGCCGAATTCAATGAGTTATATCCACAATTTAATGCACATCGCGGTGCGCGTTCGATCATCGTAATTGATGTTACTCGGATTGCGGATAGCTGTGGTTATTCCGTACCCAAATACGAATTTGTGGAAGATCGGGATGTACTGGATAAATGGTGCGAACGCAAAAGTGACGTGGATTTAATCGCTTATCGCGAAAAAAAGAATAGTGAAAGCCTTGATGGGCTGCCTGCTTTTAGTGGAGAATTTGAAAGATGATACGGGATATAAATTAGTCTCACATCGACTTCCATTCCATGCTTTGAAGTAGAAAAGAATAGGCTTTGTAAAATTTTGATGTTAAATGCGAATGTAGTGCGCACTTTTACATTTTACATTTTGGGTTTTACATTTTCTTTTATCTTTGAAATAAAAAATGTCTTTACTTCGCGCACTATTTTTCCTACTTGCTGCTGTCAACCTTACTGCTGAATATTATCAGCAAGAGTTAATCATCTACTTAACTAAACCGCTATTGGTCAGTACCTTAGCGGTTTACTTTTTATTACAAACGCATGGACGGCGTGGTACTTCCGAGCGCTTCATTGTTTATGGATTATTCTTTTCTGTCTTAGGTGATACGCTGCTGATGTTTGTAGAGAACGGGGCAGGGAACGACTTGCTTTTTGCACTTGGCTTAGGTAGTTTTTTAATTACGCATGTATTTTATGTATTAGCTTTTCATGCTTACCAATCCATGAAAAACGGCTTTTTGCAACGCGAAAAGTGGTGGGTCATGCCGTTTTTTACCTACTTATTTATCAATACCTTTATTCTCTATCCCGATGTGCCAACCGAGTTGAAAATCCCCGTAGTTATCTATAGTTGTACGATTACACTGATGGCATTGAGTGCGTTTAATTTAAAAGGGTTTTTTCCCAAAGATGGCTTTCCGTGGTTACTGGCAGCCGTACTTTTATTCGTATTTTCAGATACGATTATTGGTTGGAATAAATTTAAAACTGCGACGATTACTATTCCGCATGCCCGTTTGTTGATTATGATTCCATACTTGGCGAGCCAATATTTATTAGTGACGACTTGGCAAAAATATATGGATAGATAAAATCTTAAAAAAGCACTGACGCCAATTAAATATGCCCCGTACACGTCAATAGACAAAAAAACTCCGCGCCGTCCTAACTCTGCGTTTCAAATTTCCTATCTTAGTCCCCACAACACCCTTGCTATGATTAAAAATCTATTACTATTTACCTTATTGGTTTTTCCAATAGTTCTCACTGCTCAGTATAGCGGCACTTATCAAAAGCAGTCGCTTAGTGAGATATTAACTGATCTAGAAACCCGCTATTCTGTCCGTTTTTATTATCAAAATGACAAACTTCCAACCACTAAAATATCTGTTCAACTCGACAGCTTAAACGCGCGTCAACTTGCCAATCAGCTTACGCAAAATTCGCCACTTAGCGCAGTAGTTTTTAATAAAAATACGATCATTTTTGCACCACAAAGCGAATTAATTAAAACCTATTCCAACGATTATTTTGTCGCAAAATATCAAGCGGCAGCCGACCTTTCTCCAACCGTTTCTACTATCAAAATTGGCGCAGCCGATAATCTAAAAACGAATGGTAACGCTCAGATTGCTGGTGTCGTTCGAGACGCTGCAACGGATGAATTATTAGTTGGCGCGACGATTTTACTGCGAGATACGGACTATTCAACGGTCACAGATTACGATGGAAAATTCAATTTAGAAGTTCCCGTTGGAACGTATCGTGCACAAATGCAATCTGTTGGCTATCAGCCAATTGAACGCGTTTTGCAAGTGTTCAACGATGGTGAATGGGAAGTGGAATTATTTACCCAAATCTACGAATTAGGCGAAGTCATCGTTACGGACAAAGCACAAGACGAGAATGTTCAATCTGCACAGGTTGGCGTACCGCCGTTGAGTACGCAGACGATTAAAGAATTACCTGCCTTCATGGGGGAAGCGGATGTCGTAAAAAGCCTTTTGACTTTGCCAGGCGTCAGTACAGTTGGCGAGGGCGCAACGGGTTTTAACGTACGTGGAGGTGCAATTGATCAAAACCTTGTGATGCAAGACGAAGGGATGATTTTTAATTCCTCCCACGCGCTCGGTTTCTTCTCTATTTTTAATCCCGATGCGATTCGTGAGGTGACTTTATACAAAGGAAATATTCCTGCTCAATTCGGTGGGCGATTATCTTCGGTATTGGATGTGCAAACTAAAGATGCCGATTTTGAAGAGGTTAAACTGAATGGCGGACTAGGACTATTTTCTAGCAAAATGACGGTCGAAATGCCGTTAGTCAAAAAGAAAACCTCGCTGCTAATTGGAGGTCGAGCTGCTTATCCTGACTGGTTATTGCGACAAGCAGAAAATGCAGATGTGCAGCGCAGTTCAGCGTTTTTTTATGATTTTTCTGGAAAAATTACCCAACGAATTGGAACGCAAGGTAGCAGTATTTCGCTGGCGCATTATCAAAGCTTTGACCGTTTCCGCTTTGCAGAAGATTTTGGTTTTGAATGGACAAATCGCGTCTCGACTTTGCAGTGGCGGCAGATTTTAAATTTAAATAACTCCATAAAAGTCAGTGCGATACGTGGCGGATTGGGCAATCGTCTATTTGAACCAACAGGCACAGAGGCGTTTAATTTAGACAGCGGTTTGGATTATACGAAAGGCAAAATTAACTTACTTTCTACCGCTATTTTAAACCATGAAATTAATGCGGGTGTAGAAGGTGTTTTATACGAAAGTCAACCCGAACGCCTGCAACAACGCGGCGATGAATCAGAAATATCGCCCTTAGAAATTGCGAAAGATCGTGGTTTAGAATCTGCGATTTATATCAACGATGAATGGGAAATTTCGGAACGCTTGGCGTTATCGGTCGGCTTGCGTTATTCCAACTTTCAGCAACTCGCGGAAGAGAACGTTATCACTTATCAAGATGGTTTACCACTGTCGCCCAACACTGCCATTGATAGCACTTTTATCAATTCAGGTAGTGTCCAATCCTATGGCGGTATCGAACCACGTTTGTCACTCCGTTATAGCATTGACCAAGATAAATCCATCAAATTAAGTTACAATCGAGCGCGACAATACATTCATTTGATTTCCAATACGACTGCTGCGACCCCTGTGGATGTTTGGCAAGTAAGTACGCAGTATATTCCACCGCAAATCGCGGATAACTTCTCGGTAGGTTATTTCCAAAATGTGGATGATAACTTGTGGGAAACTTCCTTTGAAATTTATTATCGTAATCTTCCACAACTGATCGAATATAAAGACTTTGCGCGTCTCCTTTTAAACGAACACCTCGAAACTGAATTGCTAATTGGCAAAGGCTGGGCGGCAGGTTCAGAATTTTCGGTAACGAAAACCCGAGGTAAAATGAAAGGGCGATTGTCCTATACTTTTGCGCGTTCGTTCCGTACCGTAGCGGGCGATTCGCGAGTAGAAGTGATCAACGGTGGTGATCGTTTTCCTGCCAATTTTGACCAACCGCATCATTTAAAACTCAACGCACAATTTGAGTTGAGCCGAAAGGCAACTTTCAACGTCAATTTCGTCTATCACACGGGCAGACCGATTACCGTCCCGACCGCTGCTTATCAAGTCAACGGTAAAACGATTGCCGATTATTCCCTGCGGAATCAATTTCGTATCCCTGATTATCACCGCTTAGACATTGCTTATACGCTCGTACCGCGTGCGATTCGTAAAGGACGTTATCAAGGAAGCTGGACGTTGTCGGTTTACAATGTATATGGACGCGATAATGCCTTTTCAGTCTTTTTCCGTCGCGGAGATTTAGGGCAACCACAGGCGTTTAAGTTAGCAATTTTGGGCGCGATATTTCCAGCGATTACGTATAACTTGAGTATTCAGTAGGAACGGTGGACGAACACGTAGAGACGTTATATTATAACGTCTAAATCATTGAAATTACCGACAAAGACGTTATGATATAACGTCTCTACAATTCCAATAAATGATATATGGCTATTTACCAATTTTATTTGGCAGCATTACCCAGAAAGGGATTATTGGATAAGCACAATACACCTCTTAAACCGAATTCTGCATCTAACGAGTTTTAATCCATTTTTCAATTACAAACTCGCTTCATGCAATTATTTGAAATCCTATTATTAGCAATGGGTGTAATGCTACCTTTTGCGCTAAATAATCTAACACTACGTGCTAATCGCAACGGCGTTTTCGCGGTAATCGGTGGCGCTTTTTTATTACATCTATTCGTAGAAGGACTACGCTGGCAGATGATACCCATTTATTTGGTACTGCTGATTTTACTGTTTTGTGTAGTGAAAAATTACACCTTCTTCAAAGGCGGATGGCTACGAAAAGTATTTAGCGGATTAGGAATAGCGATATTATTAGGATTGGGCGGCGCATTAGCAACGATTTTACCTGTTTTTACTTTGCCAACGCCGACGGGACAGTATGCAGTAGGAACGCAAGATTTGCATTTGCAAACAGACGCAGCAGAAATTATCACGGAAGCCACGGACGATCGACGAGAATTGATGATTAAAGCGTGGTATCCAGCGGAAGTGAATGACGAGCCGTTAGATTCATATTTAAATGCTGGAGATCGCACAGGTTTTGCGACAAAATATGGATTGCCAAAGAGCGCATTGAATTATTTGAATAAAGTAGAAACGCATACTTATCAGCAGCCAAAAGTGGCGGCAGGAGAGTTTCCAGTATTGATTTTTTCGCATGGCTATTATTCGCCTGCGTCGGGTTATTACGCGCTATTGGAAGAAATCGTAAGTCAAGGTTATATCGTTTTAAATGTAAATCATACTTACGAAAGTGTCGGCTCGGTTTTTCCTGATGGTTCGATAAAATTATACGATAGCGAATTTGATCGCAAAAATAATAATCAGGAAATGGCGGAGATGGCTTGGATGGCAATGCAAGATTATCAAAAAGCGAGCACTGATGAGGAGAAATTGGCAGTAGCAGAACCGGTGTTGAAAAACTATATTGCTGCGGAGGTTACGCGCCGTTGGGCGAATGATATAAAACTTGTACTGAATAAATTACCAATTTGGGCAACGGATACGTTTTTAAATGGTCATATAAATAGGAATCAAGTAGGCGTTTTCGGACACTCTCAAGGCGGTGCGGCGGCGGCGGAAGCCTTATTGAATCACCCTGAACAATTACGCGCAGGAATGAATATAGATGGTATCCATTGGGGAAATATGCTTGATACTATGTTGACACAGCCGTTTTTAAATTTGTCTTCCGATTGGACAGCGGCGCAACCTGATTTTAACCGTTTTGCTTATCGCAACGGTAGTGTCAGCGCATTTTATGACGCTAAAGTATTACAAGCGGGTCATTCTAGTTTTATGGATATTCCGTACATGATACGCCTAGCTTTATTGAATGAAGCGGGAACGATTGAGCCGACTTTAGCAACGGAAATTACAGCGAAAGTAGTGACGCAGTTTTTTGATCAATACTTAAAAAGAGAAAATGTGGAAGTGAGTGATTTGGGAAGCGAGTATGAAAAATTAGAAATTAAGAAACGATGATACGAGCAAAAAATCACGTTGTGACGAGAAGTCATAACGTGATGCTCTAAATTAACTTAACCCGATATGCGACGTGTTACATTTTACATTTTAGCTTTTACATTTTACATTTCCTCCTGCATCGAACCTTTCGATTTTGAACCCGAAGCACAACGTAGTGCATTGGTGATTAGTGGGCAGCTGACGAGTGGGAGGGAGCAAAATTTAGTACAACTATCGCGTACTTTTAGTTTCGACCGCGCACAAGGCAAACCTGTAAATGATGCTACCATGACGGTAACGGATGACCAAGGTAATGTCGGAAATTACTTTCCATTATTTGACGGTGCTTATCAGTTGGATAAAGAAACATTCTCGATTGAAGCAGGGCGTTCTTATACTTTAGAAATAGAATTAGAAGGTGGCAAACGCTATCGTTCTGTCCCGCAGGTAATGCCAAAAGCCGTTAGTGCAGATAGCCTTTCTTTGTCCTTCGGAACGGAGTCAAATATTAACAGCAACGGCGGTGTAACCGAGCAAAAAGTAATTCAAATAGACGTTAATACACCTTTACCAGCGAGTACATTTTTACGTTGGGAAATGGATGAATGGTATAGTTTTACGGTGTTTGAGTGCAAGCCGCTGACGCCGCATAAGACTTGCGATATTTAAGTAAATGAATTCGAAGAGCTGCTAGAGTTAGAAGGTAATGCCACAGGTGAGAGCCGGTATTTGAACCAGCAGCG
>JBGCES010000216.1:0-10763 GCA_045106545.1 Saprospiraceae bacterium | reverse complement strand
TTTTTGACTGAGGCTATTTTTGTGCTAGACAAGGCAAAAAACGTAGTCATAGTCTTTTTACGACGAGGCTTTTTAACGATGTATAGTGCAAAAAGAGACCGTCACAAAATGTGTCGATTATTTTAGGTTAACTACTTACTATTCAATTTAATACAGATCAATTCTGTGCTTTTTTTGATAATCAATTACGCTTAAAAGAAATTTTCTATCCGACCAACATTGCTAACCAATATACTTTACAGCATTTCTTTATTGATAGTCAGAGTAATTACTGGATAGGTTCACGTGACGGTGGATTATTTTTTATCAATCAAGCCGAACAAAAAACGGTTCATCTGCAACCCCAAAATAGTCGTGATAAAGTAATGGAAAAGCTGTTTTGGCATAATGATACCATTTATGCCATTAGCGATAACTCCAATATTTATCAACTTACTCCCCAAGGACAACTCCAACTCGTCTTTCAACATCCATATCAAGCCCACTTCAATGACCTACTTATTCGCTCCAATGGAGACATAATATTAGGAAGTAGCGGACCTCCTAATCGCAATATTTTTATTAATGGCATTAATCATCAAGGTATAAGAGCAAAAGATTATCCGCCACTGCAAGCTATGTTAAAAACCCCAATAATGACTACTTCCGATGTGACTTTTTCAAACATAAGACAGCTAAATTGGAACGAGAAACAACATGATTTTTTCTATTCAACCAATCGTGGTCTTTTTTGGTATGATAGTCAAGATACTAAGTTAGAACAAATTGGAGTCGCTCGTTATGATTGGCGAATCTACCCAGATACATTTTCGCACCGTACTTACTTGACCCGTCAAGATAGTATTTACAGTTTTTACGATGACAAATTGCAAGTGGAGCGCACTCTTCCGGTCTTAGTTACCGCGCTTTGGGCAAAGGATGAACGCTATCTATGGCTCGGGACGCAAAATAACGGACTGTGGGAGTGGGATCGCAGAGTAGATAGTATGCAGCAGATTTCTACCCGCAAATACATCAATGCCATTTATCAAGATGGCGAACGCCATTTATTAGCAACGCAAGAAGGGGTTGCTGTATTAGAAGCAATCAATGGAACATACAAAGAGACTTATTGCTACAATCGTAAGGATGGTTTATTAACGGCTGAGGTATTAGATGTGCTGGCAGATAGTCAATTTATCTATGCCGCGACTATACAAGGTATTATGAAAATAGAAAAAAACGCTGCCCCATTCCGCATTGACGATACACTACAGCGTTTAAAAATCAGGGCAATACATGTCAATGACTCCATTCGCTCCCATTCAGACATCGAACAATTAAAACATAAGGAAAACCAGTTTTTAATACAATATCATTTGCTTGATTTTCCCAGTAAAGGCAATATTCAGTATCAATATCAACTCCAACCTATACAAGATAAATGGACGACAACGGATGCCAAAGAAGTGCGTTTTACCAAATTGCCACCTAATGATTACACCTTTCTACTAAAAGCAACGGATTGGTACGGGAATGAGTATAAATTAAAAACACCTCTGACTTTTTGTATTCAAAAAGCATATTGGCAGACTTGGTGGTTTAGGGGATTACTACTGAGTTTGTTTTTAGGAGCAACAGCGATTGCTATAAAATGGCGTGAACAACAACAGATGAAAAAAATCGCGCACGAAAAATCGCTGAACCAGCGAATTGCGGAACTGCAATTGCAGAGTCTGCGCGCACAGATGAATCCACATTTTATTTTTAATGCGCTGGGTTCTATCCAGTATTTTATTCAAACTCACCGTACGGACGAAGCTGATAATTATTTGACGATGTTTGCGCGGCTGATGCGTAAATATTTGGACTCTGCCACGGAACGCATGATAGATTTGGCAACCGAAATAGCCATGCTAGAAGAATATACCCAACTGGAGATGATGCGCTTTGAAGGAATGTTCACAACTCACATTCACCTTGCTGAAAATATAGATGCTGAATCCGAAATCATTCCTGCCATGCTTTTACAACCTTTTGTAGAAAATGCAATCAACCACGGTTTGCAGCCTCGTAAAGCAGAGGGCGGGCAATTGATTATCAAATTCACTAAAGACGCAGTAGGTATATTGGTTTGCACAATTAGCGATAACGGCATCGGGAGAGAAAATGCCGCCCAACATCACAAGAAAAATCACACCAGCCGAGGCATGAAAAATATCTATAGTCGCATTGAAACACTTCGGGCAAATAAATTGGGCAATATTGAACTAAAAATTCAGGACTTGGATGAACAACAACAAGCATATCCAGGTACGCAAGTAAAAATCACTTTTAACCAGACACATTATGATGACCTATAAAGCTATTATTGTAGATGATGAAGTGAAATTACAAGAAGTGATTCGCATCAAATTGGAGAAATTTTGCCCCGTAATAGAAGTTGTGGGTCTAGCCACCAATGTGGCAGATGCCTATGACTTGATCCAAACGCAGCAGCCCCATTTGGTATTTTTGGATATTGCGATGCCTTTAGAGTCTGGCTTTGACTTATTACAAAAGTTTACCACCGTTACTTTTGAAGTCATCTTTATTACGGGTTTTGATAAATATGCTCTCAAAGCCTTAAAAATGAGCGCAGTGGATTATCTACTCAAACCTGTTAACACCCAAGAACTAAAACAAGCAGTACAAAAAGCGATTCAACAAATAGAAACCCGCAAAATGGCAAGTCGCTTTGAAGTCTTAAAACACAACTTAGAAAATACCGATGAACTAGCTGCGAAAGTTTCTATTCCCAGTGCTAATTCATATCAATTAGTAACCGTAGCAGATATTATTCGCTGTGAAGGCTGGCAACGATACACAAAGATCTATCTACAGTCAGGCGAATGCATTGTAAGTTCATATAATATTGGCGTTTTTCGGGAAATGTTGGAAAATTATCCTTTCTATCAAGTACACAAATCACATCTAATTAATACTTCTCACATCAAAAGTTACGAAAAATCGGGGTTTGTGATCTTAGCGGATAATAGCCGTATTCCCGTTGCACGACGTAAAAAAGAAGCTTTTTATGCCGCTTTTATTGAAAATAAGTAAATCCTATACGCTGTTTACCGATAGTTGTATTAAAGTTGCCGATAATCAGATGATTAAAATTAGGGCATAAAAATCATGTATATTTGGAATATCATTACTGAAAATAAATAAAAACTATTGCTCCTGTATAGCCACTTTCAAAAACATCCAATGAACGTTTTCTTTTGCCAGCAATCGTTTTACTATCTACCATCATACTCACTTCCATTAAAAATTTGCCCGAATTCACTGATATCTAATAGACTTTAATGTCTTATAATAAAGTTACGAAACCATCGGAAAGGAAAAAGACCACAAAAAGGTCAATAACCTGAATACCATTAGGCAATACAGATAACTGAACATCAGTATTCTGTACCGTCTTTTTCATTCACGCAAAACTATCCTTAGTTACAGTCAACACACGTACTAAGGACACTAAACCCTATTCCTTAACTTCAAAAGTATCAGACAATGAAAAGACTTTTGTTTTTCCTTTTTTTATTTCTCTTTCCACTACTGACGCATACGCAGAATGTGAGCTTAGATTTCGATGGTATGGATGACTATATTGAACTTTCAACCTTACCCTTATCCACTAGTGATTTTACACTTGAAAGCTGGTTTCGCTCAACGGATGCCCCAACTACGCCCAATTGTGTTAATGAATTTCGGCGTTTTTTTCTCTAGGTAGTTTCTCCCCTTCTGATAATTGGTTGGAGCTGGGACTATGTGGCGGTGAGTTAAATGTCTTTATTCGTGAATTAAATACGATTCAAAGTATTAGCGCCATTAATAACGTCAATTATAATGACAATAGTTGGCATCATTTAGCAGTAACAAAAACGGCAACTACACTTACTTTTTATATAGATTGTCAAGTCGTCGGTACTCCCATATCACTCAATACTGGATTTAATTTTTCTAATTTTCACGTAGGACGACAGTTTACAGGAGCAGCTTCACCTGGTATGTTTTGGCAAGGGCAGCAAGACGACGTTCGCCTCTGGGATTTTGCCAAAACCCAAATTCAAATTGACGACGAAAAGCATTGCGTACTCAGCGGACAGGAGAAGGGACTAATACTCTATTGGAATTTTGATGAAGGTATGGCTGGTGGCAATAATGCGGGTGCAGTTGCAGTGGATAGTTCGCCTAATGGCTATGATGGTACGTTTAATAATTTCGCATTATTGAATAACAATAGTAATTACATTAGTTCTACTGCCCCTTTGGTTTATCCCAATTTAAATAATTTGGATTTAGAAATTAGAGATTATCCTTATCGTACCAATTTATTGACTGAAATCTGTCCCGAAGAACCCGCTCATTTTTGTTTATTGAAAGACGGCTCAACGCCTGGCCCATATAGCAATGTGCTGGTAGATTGGTTTTATGATGATGGAGTGGGTGAGGTCGCTTTAACCAGTCCGCCTTTTTCAGGTTTTAAATATGGTGTGCCTGCGGGTGAAATCAAGTACGACTGTTCAGCGAGTACCAATGGCTATGTAGATAGGACTTATTACGCCAAAAGTACCGTAACCGAACCGAGTACGGGAGAGGTATGCGTTTATAAAAGTGAAGAATACGATTTGCGTATATGTTGTCCTATTTCATCTAGTACCGTCAGCATGACGCCATCCACTCCGATGTGCGAATTTGGAACGACACAATTTACCGTTTGTCTGAATTCACCCGACCCTTTTGTACAAACCCCTGGGTCTTTTGTCGATATTGAATGGTATCTTGATGGGAATTATCTGGGCTTTACCGACCAAACTTGTATCAATTACACTCTTTCAGGAATTGGAGGAATTACAACGCCTTTACCATTCTGTTTTGAAGCAAGAGTAAGCAACTGCAATGGCAAAACGGCGAGTTTTCAAGCCTGTAATACGATTGACCCCGATCCGGTTTGTGGTACGATTGAAGCACTTCCGCAAGGCAGCCCAATGAACTTGACTTTAGTAGCGACTAGTCCACATTTGATTTATGAACTTTGTCCCGAAGACGATGCGCAGCTCGGTATTATTCAGCCTTTTCAGAAATGTAACCCGCAGTGGCAGTACACGTTTACACCTTCCACTCCAAACAGTTGGCAAAGTTTAGGTTTTACTAATTCCGTTCAAAATACGAATATTTTACCTACTCCCGCTTGGACGGGAAATTCTATTTTCTATCGCATTGAGTGCCAAACGTTGTCTAATCCAAGCGGTTGCGATCCTTGCTACAGCGATATGATTGAAATCCGATTGGCGACACCTCCGCCCGCCAATAGCATCACTGGCAATAATCAATTGTGTGCAGGTCAATCCAATACCCTTTCCGTTGCCAATCCGAATGCCGCCCATACCTATACATGGTACTGCGACGGTTTGCAAGTCGGAACGGGAACAACTTATATGTATTCAGCAGCTCAATCTGCTTGTTACTGGATAGAAAGTAGTGATGGTTGCTACGTGGTAGAATCCCCGCCTTACTGTGTAACGGTCTGTCAGGTCATTCCGAGTTTGACTTGTCCTTTGCCGCCCAATGATTGCGCGTGTCTCGGCGATCCAATTACGTTGAGTGCTTGTAATAGTAGCTCGACTTGTTCACCTGCTAATTTGCAATTCACTTGGTATATTGATAATGTGCTACAAAATAATCCGGGTTGTACGATTACACACACGCCGCCCGCTGCTGGCGCGACTTACCGAGTAGAAATTGTCGATACCGTTACGGGTTGTACAGCATTTAGGGAGAAAACGATTATTCCTTGTGACAAGCAGTAAGATTATTCAGTGGACGGTAGAAGGTGGACGGTTGACGGCACTTCTTACCCAAAAATTAAGCTAATTTCTAGCACTTATCATTCTATCAATAAAATTCCCTTTCGCTGTTAGCGAATGGAGGAATTTCAATCTATATCCAACCATTATGAAAAATTGTATTTCATATTTCTATAAAAAAATTCAATCGTACTTTTTGGAAAAACAGCATACGGAATTTTCCATAATTTCTAATTTTCCATTTTACTTTATTTTAATCTCGTTGCTAATCGTAGTTCAATCCAGTTCGATTAAAGCACAACCTTGTGTCTGCGATATAAATTTAACGCCCGTCGATGCCTGCTGCGCCGATTTGCAAGTCATTTTGGGCGATCCAAACTGTTTGCAACAAGTATATGATATCACCGTCAATACTTCCAGTCTCCCGATGGGAAATGCTAAAATTAGATCGGCTACGGGCAATACTCCAATCACTGTCAATGTCAATGCGGCGCGGGATCTGGCTACCTTCACTTCGCCTACCAATTTGAACGATCCGCTACTAGTCGGTACGGTACAAACGATTGGTACACTTTGCTTTGACGATGCGCCTGATGGGTTTCTAACGCCGCAAATTACCATCATTGATAACATGGGTAGTATCTACTGTCAGGACTATTCTGAATTTATTCGCTCCTGTCCCGACCCAAGCGATTTTAAGAAACTAGCTGGTCTTACGGAAGATCAAAAACCATCAAAAGTCAAAGCAATTGGTGACGGCATTTTCGTAGCAAACACGACCGAAGTCAATGGCAACGAATACGCCGTTTTTTCAAAATTTGATATTACGACGGGCGCGATCGTTTGGCAAAAAGTCTATAATGCCAGTTCCCGTTTTTGGGATTTTGCTTACAATCCAGCTACCCATGAGTTCATCGTGGTGGGGCAAATTAATACGAGTAATTTAGATAATAGTTCCTTGATTTGTCGTTACGATTGGAATGGAAATTTGCTGACCGACAAAGTTTTGGATCACAATGGTCGCGAACGCTTTGCGGGAGTAGTTGTCCACCAAAATCCTATGGATGTTAATGCGCCAATTTATGTCGTCGGACACAAAAATCCAGACGGGCAACCCGCTAGTTCATTAGATGTCACTATGCTTTATAATTTGAATAACGATTGTACCGTAAAATGCTACAATGAATCTCCCGAAGTAAATAATGTAGAACTAGAAATTCGCGCTTTGACTGATTTGAATGATGGCAACTTAATTCTGCTTGGCAATGGTTCTATTGCAAATGAAGGGGTACTATTAAAAGTACGCGGTAGCGATGGACTGTTTCAATTTGGACGTTACTACCCTGGTAATATTGATTTTTATGCTGCTGTACAAAACGATACGAATGGGGATATTTTTATTTCGGGTAGAGATTTTGGTACGAAAGAGGCACTAGCTTTAGTCGTTGATCCGATTGGCTTCAATGTTTATACTAACGGTAGTTTAAAATTTCCTAACGTTGATAATTTTCAGGAAATTTGGTTTGATCGCTTTAGTCATGTTTATGCTATTGGGAGAGAAAAAGCCAATCCCAATCGACACATCGTTCATCAATTGGACTACAATCCTTCCAGTCACAGTTTGAGTTTGAATTATTCTAAATATTTGCTCAATGGTGAAACTAGTTTTACCGAACCGCACCTTTACGTTTCCACCAATTTTGACCAAATTTTCTACGCTGATGCACGAATAAATGCGTCTTCTGGTTTTGGTGATTATGACATATTAGTAGGCAGTTTAGATTTGAATTTCACCTGCGATTGCGCAAGTCCTTACAGTCAAACGCCCGTTGTTTACAATATAAATAACACGCCTGTCATTTGTAATAACCCTAGTAAAATGGTTCCCACGCCTACGACGAACAGCATCGCCGATCTGAGTTACGATTGTGCGACTTATTGCGGATTTGATTGCGATTTCACGTTTACGACCAGTTGTTTTACCGTAAACCTGAGTGGTTCAGTTAGTATGGGCAGCCCACCTTACACTTATCAATGGGACATTAATTGCGATAATAGCTTTGAGTACTCAGGTCAAACGGCTAGCCATACGTTTCCTTCGCTACCCGCTACGGGAACGTATGATATTTGCATGACGGTCACTGATGCGGCTGGAAATTTGTGTACCAAGCAAAAACAAGTAACCGTAAGTGATACTACGCCACCCGCGACCAATTGTCCTAGCAACATCACGCTTAATACCGATCCAGGCGAATGTTATGCTACTTATTACCTACCCGCGCCGACGGATAACTGTGATCCCGCGCCTACAAGTAGCTGCAATCTTTCGGGCGCAACTACGGGATCTGGCATTACCACATCTTCCGTACAATTGAATAAAGGCGTAACTACCATTACTTGTTTTATGGAAGACGCTTCGGGCAATATGACGAGTTGTAATTTTACAGTAACGGTCGTTGATAATGAAAAACCACAAATCAGTTGTCCAGCCAATATCAGCACTAGCGTACCGGGTTGTGATGGTGGTAAAGTGGTCACTTTTCCTAATCCAACCGTAAGTGATAACTGTCCCATGGTCACTTGGACATACTCTCATCAAAGTGGTGATTTTTTCCCTTGTGGTACGACCACCGTCACGGCAACGGCGACCGATATGGCTGGAAATACGAATACTTGCTCTTTTAATATCTATGTACAATGTTTATGTGCAGAAGTCGCCAGCACCTTTGCGGAATGTAACGCTTTAGATGAAAATGCTTATGACTTCGCGGTCACGCTCAATAGCTTATCAGGATTGACTAATCCAAGCCAACATTGCACGGCTACCTTAACTTCAAACGCTAGCAATATCAGTTTGAGTAACGTCAATACCATTTGGAATGGAACACAAGTTACCTTTACGGGAACGGCGACGATTACGGCTTGTGATTTTTCCAATAATCTCGCTTTACTTGCTAATATCAATTGTATTTGCCCGAATAACAATTACAATTTGAATTGTAGTCTTCCCGTTAGCATCACTGCGCCTTGCTGCCGTACACTCACCATTGAAAATGATGAATTCTGTAAAATTGGCGATAGCTTTAACGTTCCTATCAAGGGCATTAATAACTTATGCGATGTACAGGAAGTCCGCTGGTTTATAGCAGATGCGCCCTGTCCACCAACGAGTTGGGGTACGCCATTTCAAGTGACCACTTCTTACACGCCTTTACTACTCGATCCTGCTTATCATAATGGTGACATCTGTATTTATGCCGAAGTAACGGTTGGTGATGGTGACGGCACTTGTAAAGGAACTATTACCACCAATACGGCAACGATCACGCTTTGCGAACCCGTTAGTTGTAGCATTGCGGGGCAGACCAATTACTGCTATATTACTGGAAATCCCATCACGCCTGCGCCTTTAGTCGCCAGCATTACGCCTGCTTCGCCCAATTGTAATTACAGCGTGCAATGGTATGATGACAATGGAGCAATTACAGGAGCAACGAATTTGACTTATCAGCCACCTGCTCTAAGTTTTGTAAGTGGCAGTAAAGATTGTTATCGAGATTTCACCTACACCGCAATCATTACGACTAGTACTGCGGATTGTGGCTCGCAATGCAGCTATACGATTCGACTGTACAATGATGATTCGCCCGATGGAACATTGACGCTCGATCCTGTTAAGAATTTACCGCTGTGTTATGGTGATGATGCGACCTTGCGTTATACGCCTGAGTGTGCAGGAGAACCGCCTTTGTGGAACTGGTTGATTAGTACCGATGGTTCTACGTTTACACCAATTGCGACCGCAGGAACGCAAAATCCTTTACGCAATACCAATCGACTATACCAAGATACGTGGTATCGCATTCAGAAAAAGAACGGTTCGTGTCCATTGGATGAATTAACGTTAAAAATACCCATTAATCCACCTTTACAAATTACTGCCTTTACAGCAAATGCAAGTCCGCTTTGTAATCCGACGATGGTAGATTTGTCGGTAACTTTTGGTCCAAATTTAATTTCGCCTTGCGATTACTTAATCGAATGGTATAAAAACGGGCAAATTATCCATAGCAGTAATTCCCAAGGCGGAACAGCCAATTATACTTATACTCCAAGCACTGCCGCTGAAATTGCGGGAAATTACTACGTTAAAATCACGAATACTTGTTGTAATGAAATGGAAAAATCGGCCGTCGTAGTCGTTGATCCGCCCTGCGAAGTAGCCGTTGCGGGTCCTTGTTTCCGTTGCAATAATCAAATCGTCACTTTGACGGGAATCGTTGTTAATCCAATTGTAGGAGCTAGTTGTACTTATCAATGGTACGATAATAATATCGCGATAACAGGCGCAAATTCGACTAGCCTAATCGTGCAATCTTATCAAAGTGGTCCTTTCCGTTTTGAGGTAACTTGTACCAAAAATGGAACGACTTGCACGAAATTTGCTGATTTTAATTTGAAACAATGTGGATTGAATAACAGTGCCTTGGCTAACGATTTACTGGATATGTGGATAGAAGGCGCAACGGAAAGTGTGATCGTTTATTGGTTATCTGCTAATTCCGTTGACTTAGCGGGTTATCACATAGAAAGAAGTAACGATTTGATAGAATGGAAAAGATTGGGTTATGTTTTAGCCTCTGACGAAAATCGTTATCAATTTATTGATAAATCGCCAGCAAAAGGTACAAACTACTATCGCCTGCAGCAAGTCCAGAACGATGGTTCAAGCGATTATTCAGCTGTCAGAAACATCACCTTTGCTACCAAAAATAATCAACTAGCTTTATTTCCAAATCCTACCAAAGGCAAATTAGAACTGCAATTATCAAGTTCGACTACGAGTGAGTTTGATTTAAAAATTATCGATGCCAAAGGTAAAGTCGTAATTGCCAAAACTGCACTTACCAGCAAGCAGAAAAAGAAAAAAGT
>JBGCES010000215.1:0-11016 GCA_045106545.1 Saprospiraceae bacterium | reverse complement strand
TTACTGCCTTAAATGATATTCACCGCGCAGGTTATCAACTCGGTTTTTCGGGCGTACAACGACCTGACCTATACGCTGACTTAAATCAAAAATATCAATTCAAATTTCGTATTCAACTTAAAAACAATATGCTCCAAAGCGACTACGACCGCTATCCGCAATTTCACGAGCAGCATGAATTTATCGCCTACGGCATCAATGCTGGTGGTTTAAAATTAAAACCCAACCGCTATCGCGAACAGAGTTATTTAAAAATGCGCGGCGGCGATCCATCTCAACCACATCCCATTATTTCAAAAGTTCAAACAATTATTGAACAAGCCAATCAAAACACAACTAGACCTGCGCTTACGACTTTTCATGAAATAAGTCTGTTGTATAATTATTATCAAAATGGAATTAATGGTGTACTACTCGGCGCATCTAATCCAAATCAGTTAAAAAATAGCGTAAATTTTATTAACACTATCCATAAATTTGACTATCAGGACGTTTATCAAAATATTATTTCACTTTAAATTGCGCTGTAAAATCGTCCACCACCTACCGTTTTTTATCCTCATTTTGCACTTTCATCGAAATTTCATCCTAACTCGCCGACGAGATTAGCGTTACCTTAACTTTTCCTTCACCTTTGTAGTGTAAGAATTGAGAAACACATTACGCCTTTAAACATCAGAACATAAAGCCTTGATACTCAAAACTTTAAAACAACCCCAAAATCTGATGATGTAAAATATAAAACGTACAACGATAAGTATAAAAATGACTTACCCCTTATTTTTTTAACAAATCGTTCATCGAAATTTTACAAATTCAGTCAACCACCTTTTTTTACGTCTCTCGTCCTCTTACACCTCAAAAAATCGAGTCGAAACTTCCTTATACACCGCGAGTGATCTTAAGATCACTCAGCGGGGTATTAAAATCCAACCTAAATAACCGTTAAAAAATAAATTCCCGTTTTTCAAATGGTGATTTTTATGAATGAATAAGTTTTTATTCAATAAATCATCAATTGAAAAACCCAAAAGGGGAAATTATTTTTTAACCAATATTAAAGGTTAAAAAGTTCTTTTCGTCGTTGTGGGAAATATAAATCTGCGAGTGTTCAGTGGACAAGAAACAGTCGTTACACCTTTTTGCAAAGCATTGGGGTGGGACGGTTGAGGATCGCCGACTAATCACCAAAGAATAATATTTTCCTTAGCGATGTCTAATTTTAATGGATAATGTGTAATTACAAGACGTGAACGCGTGAGTTGTTACTCGTTACAAAGAAGTTATTTTCGCCGTTAGTGGGATTTCCCCCTCTCTGGTAAATAGTAGACAAGGAACAGTCGTTGCACCTTTTTGTAAAACATTGGGGTAAAACGGTTGCTAATCGCCAACTATCAACCAAGGATAAATATTTTCCGCAGCGGTGTCTAATTTTAATGGATAATGAGTAATGGATAATGTGTAATTACAAGACGTGAACGCGTGAGTTGTTACTCGTTACAAAGAAGTTATTTTCGCCGTTAGTGGGATTTCCCCTCTCTGGTAAATAGTAGACAAGGAACAGTCGTTGCACCTTTTTTTTATATATTTGGGTAAAACGGTTACTAATCGCCAACTATCAACCAAGGATAAATATTTTCCGCAGCGGTGTCTCCTCCATATTATACTTCGCCGTTGTAGGAATTTTTCTAATGATAGCGGATAGTGGACAGGAAACAGTCGTTACACCTTTTTAGTAATTATTGGGGTGGGACGGTTGCAGATTGCCGACTAGTCGTTAAAGTAAAAACATTTTCCTGCGGCGGCGAGGTTCTTTAAACAATTCAATAAAAAAGCCCCGCCGGTGCGTTTCAGCATCAGCGGGGCTTTTTTATTTATCGGTATAAACGACTATTTCTTAACGAATTTACGCTCTTTGATACGTGCTTTCTTACCTACTAATGCACGTAGATAGTACAAACGAGAACGACGTACTTTACCCCGCTTCAATACGCGGATACCTGCGATATTCGGAGAAGACATTGGGAAAATACGCTCTACGCCTACTCCACTTGACATCTTACGTACCGTAAAAGTTTTATTCAAACCCTCACCGCTAATTTGGATCACATCACCACGGAAATTCTGAATCCGCTCTTTTGATCCTTCAATAATCCGGTATTGTATTTCTACATTATCACCGGCACGAAAAGCTGGATAATCCTGCTTTTTCGACATCTGCTCGTTTACAAACTTAATTGCGTCCATAATATTTAAATATTTTTGGCGACCATCGTGAGTTTTTAATGTAAAATGTAGAATTCAAAATGTGAAATGTAAAGGTTTGATACCAATATTCTTGAACACTATTGAATTAAACACGCTGCATTTACACCTCTAACTTATTCATTATCAATAAATTAGGTTGAATTGACTACGAGCGGGTCATTTATTTATGATACACCTTTTCAAAAGGTCGCGCAAAGATAGAATTTTTTAGTGGGGAATGGACAAATATTTGAGAAATATTTGAGAAGACAGACCGCTGCGCTGACAGATCGTTTCACTGTCAGATCGTCTGCGACTGTCAGACGTGCATCTGACTTCTGACAGCGTAGCGATCTCAATTTTTTGTTTTAAAATTTACTAACATCATACCATTAGTTTGTACAATTTCTCCTATCTTGGCGCAAATGGAAATACTGGAAGAAGTCGAATTAATGAAAAAAAATAAACTGGTTAAACCCTTCGTCAAGTGGGCAGGTGGAAAACGTCAATTGCTACCGCAAATTGAGCAATTTATTCCCACCGATTTTGGAACGTACTACGAACCCTTTTTGGGTGGTGGCGCAGTGCTGTTTTATTTACAGCCCGAACGTTGTGTAGTCAATGATGTGAATACAGAAATCATCAATGTCTATCAAGCAGTAAAAAGTGATGTTGATGCCCTAATAGAGATACTAAAGAGTTATAAAAACGAATCAGAATTTTATTACGAAATTCGGAGTTGGGATCGTCAACCCAAGTATGATAAAATGACCAAAACGGAGCGTGCTGCGCGGGTGATTTATTTAAATAAAACTTGCTTCAACGGCTTATTTCGCGTCAATCGGCAAGGGCAATTTAACGTACCTTTCGGCAAATATAAAAAGCCAAATATCATCAATGAAGCTACTTTACGTGCCGTTAGCGAATTCCTACAAAAATCTGATTGTCAATTACTTAGCACAGATTTCGCAAAAGTAATCAGCGATGCTACTGCCAACGATTTTGTCTATTTCGATCCTCCTTACGATCCGATTTCCAGTAGCTCTTCGTTTACAGGTTATACGCTCAATGGTTTTGATAAAGCACAACAAGAACGCTTGAAAGAAACCTGCGATGAATTGAATCAAAAAGGTGCGAAGTTCTTACTGTCCAACTCTGCGACAGATTTTATTAAAGACTTATATAGCGATTATCAAATTGAAATCGTACGCGCAGGTAGAAACATTAATTCCGTCGGAACGAAACGTGGTAAAATCGATGAGGTGTTGATTCGGAATTATTGATCTTGGAGGACAGACATTCCTGTCTGTTAATAGTTAATGTAATTTTTTCATTAATATGCTATGAATAATCTTTTCAAAACTCCACAGCAAAAGTTCAACCACGTTGTGGTTGTGAGATCAATACACCGCTCTTCCGCAGGTTTCACCTGCGGTTATTCATGGTTCAATCACTTCGTGATTGCGCGGCTTACAAAACGATTTTGTATAGCAATATTACTAATTTTCAGCACATCTGTTTTCTTCTTCCAAAGTTGTAAATCCACTTCTACCCTACCCGCTTACGACTCCGAAACCCTTGATATTCAATCCATTACTAAAAACACTTTCGTCCATATTTCCTATTTACCTACCGAGAGTTGGGGTCTCGTTGCTTGCAATGGGATGATTTTCAAATCAAAAGACGAAGCAGTTATTTTTGACACGCCGACCAACGACGAAGTTTCTAACGAATTAATCGATTGGGTAGAAAAAAAACTAAAATGTACGGTCAAAGCCGTGGTGATTAATCATTTTCATGTGGATTGTTTGGGTGGATTAGCCGCGTTTCACAAGCGAGGGATTCCTTCTTACGCAAATGAAAAAACCATTGCGTTGGCGAAAGCAGATAATTCGATCATCCCGCAACGAAGTTTTACCAATCAACTGGATTTAACGATTGGAAATCAAGCGGTCATTACAGATTTTTTAGGCGGCGGGCATACTTTTGATAATACGATCAGTTACGTACCAAGTGAAAAAGCGATGTTTGGCGGATGTATGATTAAGGCAATCGGCGCAGGTAAAGGAAACTTAGCCGATGCAGACGTCGAAGAATGGTCGAATACCGTAGCAAAAATTAAAAACAAGTATCCAGATGTAAAATATATCGTTCCTGGGCATGGGAAAATGGGTGGAGTAGAATTATTGGATTATACGATTGAGAAGTTTAAAGAAAAATAATCCGGAAAATCCATTTAATCCCGTTTAATCCGCGTTGCAATTATTATGAATAAAAACGACCGCGCTTGGCAACAATTATTTGAGAAATACCACATCCTCCGTCGCGTACAAACCGAGGACTTTTTTATCATTTCTGCGAAGCAAATCAACGAATTTCGGGAAGCGCGACTGATGACAAAATTTGACCACCGCGCGAACTTACCTCGTATTTTCACGGAACATAATTTATCCATCCTACCTGTTACACGCGGAACTTACGTCATTGGGCAGTTTGATGCTTACGCGAACCTATCCTATACTACTAACACTGAAATTACCGAAATCCCGTTTCCTGCCTACCTCGAAAGTATCGACTACGCCAATATTTATTCGGAAAGTGCGGCTTTAAATTGCGCTTTTGTCTGCGGGATTATCGAAGACTTTATGGGTGAACGCGCTGTGCCGACCGTCAGCGGACGCATGGGAACGGGCATTTTTGATTTTCAATTATCGTTTAATCAACAGAAAAATAAAACGCTACGCGTTCATAATTCACAATGCGAAATTGATGGCGGATATGAAAGTGCAGAACAGTTGATGCTGGTGGAGGCGAAAAACTTTATTTCGGATGATTTTCTAATTCGGCAGGTTTATTATCCGTATCGGCTGTGGCGTGATAAGTTAAAAAAACGCGTATTGCCCGTTTTTATGACGTATAGTAATGACACGTTTAGCTTTTTTGAATTTGAATTTACCGACCCGTTGCAATACAATTCGATTCGCTTGCTGCGACAAAAAAACTACGCAATTGCGCCCGAATTAATCACCCTGAAAGAGATCGCTGATCTTGCCTATAACACCCCTACCCTACCAGAACCTGAAGTGCCTTTTCCACAGGCAGATAAATTTGCACGCGTGATTGACTTGCTCGGTTGGTTAATGAATGAGGGCGAACTATCGAAAGGCGATATTACCGAAAATTATAATTTTGATAGTCGCCAGACCGATTATTATAATAATGCAGGGCGTTACCTTGGCTTGATTGAACGCTCGGGTAAAGGCATATTTCAATTGACCGAACGCGGGCGTAAAATCATGCAGCAAAAGCCCAAAGCAAAGACGCTTTCACTAATCAAAGCCATGTTTGAACATGCCATTTTTCAGCGTGCTTTCCAATCGTATCTAATTGATAATCAACTACCTACTACGGATAAAATAGTTGCTCTGATGCAACAAACGCACATTTACAAAGTGAATACCGATAGTACGCGGCGGCGACGAAGTGCGACCGTTTTGCGGTGGCTAGAGTGGATGATTAGTCGGCTTTAATAGTTTCCATCCAATTGGTCGCAATGGTACGGCAAAAGATATTGCTAATACGATTGCTTTTCTACTTTCGGATGAATCGAGTTGGGTGACAGGAACGATTATGGATATTGATGGCGGTGTAATGGCAGGTCGAAATTAATCAATAATTTCCTGATAGAATGATTATCAATATTTTATAAATGATAGTCTTCTTCTATTCAATTTTTGAGTTAAACTCAATAGCCTTTTCAGCAATGAAAGGGCTTTTTTATTTTTCTAATTAAATTTTTAAAACCATGCAATATAAATTCCAATCGGCGGTTTCTAGTTAAGAAAATCTTAAAACGCAAAGCGTCTCCTTGCTTACTTTTACAATAAACTAAGTAATTCAAATACCACGTTTTAGGCTTGTCTTTTCACTATTTTATAATCTAGTACTCCGTGAAGTAATTAGACGCTTATTCTCCTCGCAGCCTTTGGCTGCTCGGAGCGGGGGATATTAAGGGAGCGGTTTTCAACTTTTTCATTGAAAAAGTTGAAAATCGCTCCCTTAAAAATCCCTTTGTGAGGCGACGAAGTCGCCGAGCTAATTTTACACGGTACAACCAAAATATTTTTCATCTGATTAGAAACTTCTACATTTTTTAGTTTAACAATTAACAAATCGAACGCTGACCGTGAAGTGTACACGTCAAAAGGGCAAACCGTCCACCGTTAACCTTCTACCGTCCACCGTTCATTATTCTAATCTTATGAAAAAGTTCTCTTTTAAAGCTATGGCGGCAGGTATTGTCGCGCTACTCTCCTTCGTTACCTTCGAAGTTTCTGCACAATGTATTTTGGATGAAAACACAGGTGGTTACATTACTGCCGATGGTCGTCCATGTACCAACTCCGTCGTTTCTGCCGTACCGTTTTTACGGATCGTTGCGGATGCCCGTTCAGGTGCAATGGGTGATGCAGGTATCGCTATTTCGCCCGATGCAAACTCCATGCAGTTTAACGATTCTAATCTTGCTTTTTCAGAAAAAGACTTTGAAATGTCTGCTACTTACACGCCGTGGATGCGCGCATTGGGTTTACAGGATGTGTATTTAGCGTATTTGAGTGGCTATAAAAAAATTGATAAATTACAAACAGTCGGTGTCTCGTTGCGCTATTTTTCGTTGGGTAGCATTGGTTTTACCGATCCGAACGGAGAACCACTCGGTACGGGACGTCCCAACGAATTTGAGGTAAAAGGTACTTACGCGCGGCAATTAACCGACAAGTTTTCGGCAGCCATTGGTGGTAAGTTTATCTACTCCAATCTCGCAGCGGGACAAATCGTGAATGGCGAAGAGATCAAACCAGGTATTGCAGGGGCAGCGGATATTTCGTTTACGTATAAAACGGAACTAGATTTAGGTAGCAGTAATGCGGATTTAGTGATCGGAGCAGCCGTTACTAATTTAGGTTCAAAAATCACTTATACCAACGATGTGACTAAAGATTATTTACCTGCCAATCTCGGAATTGGTACTGCTTTGACTTTAAATCTTGATGAATATAATAAAATCACGTTCGCAGCGGATGTAAATAAATTACTCGTTCCTACGCCAATCATTGCCGCCGATCCTAACTATGATACGGATAACGATGGCATTGCTGATTACCGTCAATTAGCTCCCGTCAGTGCGGTCTTTACTTCTTTTGGAGATGCGCCAGGCGGCTTTAGTGAGGAGTTGCAAGAGTTGATGTTTAGTTTTGGAGCGGAATATTGGTACGACGATCAATTTGCATTACGGGCGGGCTATTTTCACGAAAGTGCAAACAAAGGAAATCGCAAATATTTTACCGTCGGTTTAGGTTTGAAATATAACGTTTTTGGTTTGAACCTATCCTATTTAGTTCCGACAACTAATCAGCGAAACCCGTTAGATAATACGCTGCGCTTTTCGTTATTGTTTGATTTTGGTGGTTATCAGGATGGGGTGGAGTAAGGGAAGTTCGTAGTAATTTAGTTGGTAGTTGGTAGTTGCACTAAATTTACTTAAAAAAGTAACCAGCAATTAGTGCAAAACGACTAATCACTGGTTACTGATAACTAATCAACTAGTTACTAATAAGCATCGATACATAAGTTATCGATCCAGTAGCGGGAGTTATTAGCATGTGCATAAAAGTCGATACCTTGAATTTGGTGACTTCCATAGTTGCTGTTTGCCTGTGCAGATAGTTTCCAAGAGCTGGTTGCTTGCGAACCGTTGATGTATAAACCAACGCGGTCGGTATTGAAGTTGAAAATTAATTCACACTCGAACCAAGTACTTTGTGGGTAATAGAAAGTGTAATCTACGCCTTTCACTCTTACGCGTCCTGTTCCGTTGCTGTTGAAGTAAACCTCTGCTCCCCACTCGTTACGCAATTGCTTCTGAATGTTGAAGTAAGCGGTCTCGCCAGCATATACCCACATATCCATTGACATTTTGTAGCGACCGCTGTGCAAAGTTCCTGTTTTGAAAATGACGTCAGGTTGGCTACTACCCCAGTTATTGCGTTGTACTTTCAAGTATTTTGCAGAGCCACCTTCAACAGGTAAGTCAAGACTACTGTTGCTCCATTTCGTCCAACGAGCAGGATTTTGGTGTGCGATACCTTGACCTAAAGTGCGACCTTGGAAGTTATCGCAGTGTTGATTTGGATTATAACAAGATACGTCTAAACGGTAGCTACTGCCATTGTAAGGTGCGCCATCTACGATAAGTACGTAGCTTTTACCTGCTTCTAAATGAATATTGTACAAACCTTCACCGTAGATAGAAGTTGAAGTCGAGTAAGCGACTACCCGTTGTACGTTGACGTAAGGTACAGCATAAGTGCCTTCAAATAAGAACATCGCTAAGTTACGGTTCGTCTGTGATACTTGAAATGTTACTTGCTGGTCGTGCGCAGAATGAAACGTATAAACGTTGTCTTTACCATTCAGATTGGAATTGAAACCAAAGTAGTTGTAAAAACCGTTGGGTACAGTATTGTGTTTGTTCCAAGCGATGGTATTATCATATAATACCTTTCCACAACTTAGTCCCATTTGAGCAGGTGGAGATGAAAGATACAATTCGTACGGGTTACGTGAATTTACGCTGTTAGCGGCAGCTTCGCCATCAAAGGTTACTTCTGCTTCTACCTCTTCTTTACGAAGTGTCAGCTCTTCATTAAATATTTCTTCTTTGCCAGAAAAACCGAAGTCTTCTTTAGTGGGGCTAACGGCATCGGCATCTTCAGCCGCGTTGTTTTCGGCTAAGGTAGTAGGGTTCAATGTATCTTCAGTGTCAAACAAATCGTCTTGACCACAAGAAGAAAACATAGCAACTAAGACTAAAAAGGAAAATAAGACAAATAAATTACGCATTGGATTGAAATTAAATGGGTTAAACAATGACGGCTTCGAGGGTTGATTGGATGGTGTGTGATTTCTCATGATTAAAAATTTTAGTGTGTGTGTTAAGTATTGATTAAAAAATAACTTTCCCTCTTGAGATTTTCAATTGATAATTACTTCCTACGGTCGTGAGATCGCTGCGCTAAGTTTTTTGAATAAAAATCTATTCATTCAGAAAAATTATCATTTGAAAATCGGGAAGTTATTTTTTAAAGTTATTCAGAAGAGGGAAGTGAGAAGCAGGAGGAGGGGCAAACTCAACCATGTTAGTCGGTTTGCAATTTCTATACTCTCCATGAGTGTTCTCTTTTCTCTGTTCTATATTTTAAAATGGATGTTTAGCAGCAATAGGTTTCAGGGGCAAGTCGACCCAAATGAACGACTCTTTTTTTTGTTAATGCTTAAAATATTTATTGGAAAGCTTTTAAATTGTCAGCAGTTATTGCCTTGATGTTGATTAAAAAATAATTTCCTTTTTTAAAATGTATTTTTCAATGACTGCTTACATTTGATTAGTACGCGAAATCAAAAAACGTTATCACTTGGGTGGGCTTTTTTGTGAAATTTAAAATATTTATTTCGTAATAAACTGATTATCAAATTATTATGTTTTAATATTTTTTATCTTAAATTAATAAAATACCAATTCAAAACCCTTGATAGCTATTAGAATATTAAGGAATAAACGAGGTGTAGATATTGCAGAGCATATATAAGGGCATAAAAAAAGCGGAACTTCCGAAGAAATTCCGCTTGTAGTACGCACGACTGGAGTCGAACCAGCATGTCCGTAGGACACCACCCCCTCAAGATGGCGCGTCTACCAATTCCGCCACGTGGGTAAAAGATAGTTAAAAAATGGCTTGAATTAAATCAGAAGTTGTTGAGGTAACGACTTCACTACTTTCTAATGCGGCGCAAATATAGTATTTTGCTTGAAATGGTAACAGCATTTAAGGGGGAAAAAGTTTCAAGGCGTAGATTTAATATAAATATGTAGAAAATATATTGTTTCATTAAATTTAAACTTGATACAAAAAGTAGTATTATTGTTTTCAAATCGGATTTCGATTTCAGAACAATTACTATGAGTCAACCAAATTACACCGATAACATCGACTTCGATGGCAAATGGAAAACATTGATTGAAGCGTTGTTTGAAGAGTTTATCTTATTCTTCCTACCTGAACTATATGCAGATATTGATTTTACTTATCCTGCGAAATTTTTAAAACAAGAACTAACAGAGATTGCTGGAACGACAGGTAAGAAAGGCGAAATGATTACGGATAATTTGATTGAAGTTCGCTTTAACAGTGGAGAGAATCGCTATGTATTAATTCATATCGAAGTACATGGCTACGAGAATGTTGATTTTGGTGAGAAGATGTTTAGTTACCTCTGTCGAATTTATGATAAACATCCGCATGAAATTACCACTCTGGCGATTTTAATTGCAGAAAGACTACCAAAAAATTATAGCAGTTTTCATCATCAGCTAGGTCGCACTAAGATTAGTTACGAATTTCCCGTTTATATCATTCGCGATCAAGAGGAGGCATTACTACTTCAAGATGACAACCCGTTTGCTTTAGCCGTCTTAGCCTGTCGGCAAATTTATCAGACACGGAAGCAGTTTGAACAACGGATGATTTTGAAATCTCAACTTTTTCAATTAATTTGGAAACGGCACTTTGTCGCTTAAAAATTTTCTAAAGATGTAGTGACTGCCATTGCAGGTTTCGTCAATAATCTTATGAAACTCCCCCAACCACTAGAACAACAATACCAATCACAATCTGTTAATATTATTATGGATGACATCAGAGACATAGA
>JBGCES010000214.1:0-9885 GCA_045106545.1 Saprospiraceae bacterium | reverse complement strand
CAAGGTGCGCCGCTGAAAAACGTTTGGTTGCCCTATTCAATGACTTCTTGGGTGCCTGACTGGTCGGTGGGTAGTATGAGTAGTGATGAAAATATACTAACGACCAGCAATCTAAATTTGGGTGAGTTTGTAATTTCTGATTTGGAACTGGACAACGGCGAATGTCAAGAATTTCAATTGCGGCATCCTTCTTTTTTGAACCCAATGGAATGGGAACAACAGCGGTGGTCAGATACGATTTGGGCGGTTATTAATTTGCCGACTGGTGTTCGTTGGCGGGTGAGTGAACCTAACTACGAATTTCATCCCACTTACTTAGCTGAATGTGATTACGAAAACAACCGAGATTTTATCGTTACTTCTTTTGCTAATTGGCATGTAGCTAATACCGAAATTACGATCTGTGATAACGAAACGACCACTTTAGTTGCTCCCGATGGTTACGAATCTTACGAATGGCAGAACGGTAGCATCGAACTGGAATATACCGTACAGCAAGCGGGTAAATATTGGGTAGAAATGGTAGATGGATGTGGAAAAGTAGTGACAGATACGTTTACTGTTTTCACGCCCGATATTCAACAATTACAGTTTCCTGATACGATTTTTAGCTGTCGCAATCAACCGTTAGTGATTGATGTTCCTTATTTCCAACGGGCGCAATGGTTTCCAGTTTTAGACTGTGGCGATTGTGTGGATTTTACGATTACGCCAACTGAAAATCAAACCTACGAAGTACTCGCCAACGACGAAAATGGCTGTTACAGTTTGGATACCGTAAATATTCAAATCGTCGATCCGCTGGTGCAGACACTGGATACTTTTGCTTGCAAAAATGCGGTTTTTACTTTCGACGAGGTGGACATTCCCGCTGCCAATAGTCAAACTTTTAATTACATGGATCAGTATGGATGTGATAGTATTTGGATCATTAATGTAGCAGAGTCCGACGCGACGGCTTATTACATCGAAATAGATACGTCAATTTGTGCCAACGAAGTTTTACAATATGAAAATCGAACTTTTCTACCCGATACCACAGTTGTTTTTAGTTATCAAACCTTTGATGGTTGTGATTCGATTATTACGTTGAATATCAATGAATTACCAATTTTTACTACTAACGAAGTACAGACAATTTGTGGTGGCGATAGCTTACTGATTTTTAACGAATACCAGCGGACGAGTGGCATTTATATGAGCACATTTTCGGCAATTAATGGCTGTGATTCGGTGCATACTATTGAACTAAATGTACTGTCAGAACTGGCTGTGAGTGCCCTAGTGACGCCTACTTGCGAAAATATAGAGACGGGAGAAATTACAGTATTAGTGAGTGGCGGTTTGCCACCTTATCAATACATTTGGAGCAATGGATTATCTAACCAAGCTGCGCAGATTGAATTACCAGCAGACGACTATCAACTCACCATAACGGACGATTTTGGTTGTCAAATAGAATTGGAATTTATCGTCGAACGACCAATAGCAGAAGATTTTATTTTAACGACTATTCCCACTTCTTGTTTTGGCGCAACGGACGGTCGATTATTTGTCGAAAATGCAACACCCGCCTTTCTTTTTCAAATTGATAATGGCGAATTACGGTCGTTAGATCAAATGAATAATTTCGCTGCTGGAACGTATGATTTGATTATATTTAACGAAAATAATTGTCCTTACGAGCGCACTTTTTTGATTGAAGAACCCGATGAATTATTATTGGAAATTTCGGCGGATACTACGATAAAATTAGGTGAAAGTTTAGTTTTAAAAACTAAATTAAATCGGGCGCAAAGTTTTGATTATCAATGGTTTCCGACGGATGGACTAAGTTGTAATGATTGTTCAGAGCCAGTTGCTCAGCCGATTGAAACAACCACTTACGAATTATTGGTGAGTAACGGAGCGGGCTGTTCTGCGCAAGCAACCGTAACCATTGAGGTAACGAATATTGAACGTTTATACTTACCGACGGTATTTTCTCCTAATGGTGATGGTGTGAACGATGAATACACCGTTTTTGGCGGAACGGATATAAAAGAAATTATTAGTTTGAGAATTTTTGATCGCTGGGGTGGGGAAGTGTTTGTAGGGGAAACAGGAGAGCGTTTAGAGTGGAATGGCAGACGGAATGGAGAACTAGTTCCAAACGGCATTTATATCGTGCAAGTCGTTGCCGAAAGAGTGAACGGACAACGAATTGTAAGGGCGACGAATATCACGGTAGTTCGTTAGAGTATTTTAAACTCGAATCTCAGAAAACTTTCGTTTCCCCAATAAATAATAGGCTAAAATAATTCCTCGTGGATGCCTTCCATTATTATTCATTTCGTTAGAAATACTCACTCGCTCAATGCGTTCACTAACGCGCTGTCGCTTTTTCCACAGCGATCGCATACGTGGAAAAAAAGTCCAATGGGCACGAATAATGGAACTGATGTGCGGGATTTTACCTTGGGTCAAAAAGAGGACGGCTGCCAGTCCATCAAGGATTAGACGTAAAGGAATCAGCCAAAGGAGTTTATTGGCGGGTTCGTTTTTATAAATTGTATATAGGCTATTGCGGAAATTAAGATAGGTTTTACGCGGCGATTCATATTGCAATGTACCACCACCTACGTGATAAACGGTCGCGGCGGGTTGACAAACGACTTGATAGCCTGCACGTTTTACGCGCCAGCACAAATCAATCTCTTCCATATGCGCAAAATATTCGCCATCAAATCCACCTAAATCATGAAATAAAGGAGCGCGAATCAGCATCGCAGCGCCACTTGCCCAAAAGATTTCGGTAGGCTGCTCATCGTACTGTCCTTTATCTTCTTCTACGGTTGCAAACACGCGTCCGCGACAAAACGGATAGCCCCAATTATCTAACCAACCGCCCGCTGCACCCGCATATTCAAAATGATCTCGCTGATTAAAATCTAAAATTTTGGGTTGTACCACGGCTATATTGGGTTCTGCTAATAATAATGCTACCTGAGATTCTAGCCAGTTTTCGGTTACTTCTACGTCGGAATTGAGCAGCATGTAGTAGTCGGATTTGATTTGCTGCAATGCCCGATTATAGCCTTCCGCGAAACCGTGATTTTCATTCAAAACCAAGCGTCGTACTTGTGGATAATGATTTTTTAAAAAGACCAAGGAGTCATCCGTCGAACCATTATCTGCCACATGAACGGTAAAATTTGGATAAGAAGAGGCGAGTAGTGGCGGTAGAAATTGCTCTAAATAATCTTTACCATTATAATTTAAAATCACGACATCCACGTGGGTTTGTACAAACTGTTGATTAGTAGATACTTCCGTTGCTTGTTCGTATTGAGCTAATTGTTGTTGCGCCTTTTGCTGATCGGCATGCAAGGCGGTTTTCAATTCATCTAGATTATTAAATTTAGTATCGGGACGTAGAAAATCGACTAATTCTAGTTGTAAGCGATCGCCATAAATGTTTTTATCAAAATCAAAGATATTGACCTCAATCGTTCGATTATGGTGGTCTTTCAGTACGGGGCGATCTCCAATGTAGAGCATTCCGCCATAGCGGTTACCATTGTGGTGAACAAAGACGGAATAGACACCAAAAGGCGGAACCAATTTATGCGCATCGGCAATTTCCACATTCGCCGTTGGGAAACCAATGGTATTACCAATTTTTTGTCCATGTACGACTGTTCCCGTTAGCGTGAAGTAGTGATTGAGTAAGGAATGCGCACTCGCTACGTCGCCAGCATCGAGCGCAGCGCGTACTTTGGTTGAACTGACTGCAATCGTTTCTACCTCGTGTTTTCCAATTTCGATAACTTCGAAATTATGCTGCGTGCTGTGGTGTTTTAAATAATTTATATCGCCTTGACGATTTAAACCAAAACGGTGATCGTAACCAATCACTACGTAGCGCGGATGGAATTTTCCAACTAAAAACTTCTCAATATATTCATCTGCGCTCTGCTGCGAGAACTCTACCGTAAATGGTACGACTACGACATTATCTACCCCATAGCGTTCTAGGAGTTGAATTTTTTCATTGATAGACGTGATTAGTTGCAGCGATTTGTCTTTAGGATAAATGACGAGGCGAGGATGCGGATGAAAAGTAATGACAATACTTTCACCTTCCACATCGCGAGCAAGGTGATTGATGCGTTCTAGAATTTGTTGGTGCCCGAAATGCACACCATCGAAAGAGCCAATCGTCAGTACGGCGTTCTTAAATTCAGGTAAGTCTTTAAGGTCATAGAATACTTTCATCGCGCCGCAAATGTAGTAATAATTAGGAAAAGGTAGAAGTATGAAAATAAAAGCGTTGAAAAGCTATTTTTTACTTTCGTTAGCCTATGATTTGTCGCTGTTTTGACTTAATTAATATATTGTTATGCATGATGTTTTATCTTTTTTATGAATAAAATAGTCACATTATTACGAATAATATTGCAGTATTTGACAGTATGTAAATTTTAATCATTTGATTATCAATTGATTAGATAAAATATATTTACAAATTAAATAACAGTAATATATATTTTTGTACTAAAATTCCATCGTTTTATATTTCATCTTTGTATCGTTATACAGAAAGACTTACTCAATACTTTATTTTCCCTTTACAAATTTGAACATTTTTCTAAAGTTATAATCCACTCTTTTTATATTTTTCTGATTTACAATAATAACAAATCATCTCAGAATTAAGAATTATAATCCTACCAATATTGCTGTGTTTCTCCGTATTATTTCACGATAGTTACAGCAACCATTCGTAATTTTTTCCATAAGATAAAAACGGGTACGTGGCCAGCCCGCGTGCCCATTTTTTATGCATTTTTTTCTCATCTAAGAACATATTTACTGTTATCCAGCAAATCGGTGAAACAAATCAATAAATCTTAAGCAATAACGCTATAGGAAGCTTTTGCTATTCTAGTATAATAACAATTATAGTCCGTGCTGTTGCATTTGGCACGAAACACTATTTTCAACAACCAAAACTGTTTACCGATGCACAGCAATGAATTCTTTGCTAGCCTTTTACGGCTATCTCCTCCTTTCTACGTTGCCGATGTAGCGATACAAAAAGATGGTACTTCTACGACTCGGATTGATGTATTTCTTGGAGCAACCACAGACGTAATGCCTAAAAAAAGTGGCGCTGTTTATTTAGGTTTGGCTGGTCATGAAGAGCGAAGCTGGCAGCACCTCTCTGTTTTTAACTTTCCTTGTTACTTACATTGTACTCTCCCACGGTTTAAATTCCAACATCGCGAAACAGGTAAAATTTCCTTTAAGACGCTGCGTACTCCTTGGTCAAAAGCTAATTCCGAAATGACCAAGGATTTAGAAGATTGGACGCTACAATTAATTGAAATTCATGGAAATCTCGCCAGTGTTAGTCGCCAGTTGGGAATTCAAACTGGACGTTAGTACCGTATAAACTAGCTGATAGGCGATTTTGTAGTTTCTTTCTACGTCGTAGCTTTCTGTTACCGCGTAGATTTAATGCGAAAATGCGTTACTCAAAACGCTCCCATTAAAATAGAAAAATGTTAAAATCAACATTTTTCTACTTTTCTTTACACCAAAAACATCCTAACCTACATCTACGTTATAGAAATCAAGAAGTCAGATCGTTGCGCTGTCATAACTTGTGCCGCCATAGCGGTAAGACAGACCGTTCTACGAACTGACAGAAACAGACTTATGACCGTCTGAGACTGAAACGGTCTGACAACAGAGTGGTCTGTTTTCTGTCCTTTAAAAAAAATCTTTTGACTGAACAAGACCTAATCAAATCCTGTAAACGTAAAGATCGTGCCGCGCAACGGTTGCTGTACGACCGCTACTCGCCGACGATGTTTGGTGTAGTGAGGCGCTACGTACGCCACCGCGAAGATGCGGAGGACGTTTTGGTAGAGGCATTGTTTAAAGTGTTGACGAAAATAGATATGTATTCGGGCAAGGGGAATTTCGAAGGTTGGATTCGACGGATAGTGGTGAATGAATCACTGATGTTTTTGCGCAAAAAACACAACTTTTCAATGACGGTCGAGCTGAGTACCATTGATGCACCAAACCATTTGACGATTGAAGAAGACTTGGCAGCGCAGGATATTTTAAATCTGCTGGAAGAATTGCCCACGGGCTATCGTACCGTCTTTAATCTCTATATTTTGGAAGGGTATAAACACCGCGAAATCGCAGAATTACTCGGCATTAGTATCAATACGAGTAAATCGCAATTGATTTTGGCGAAGAAAAGAATGCGTGAAATCTTGGAACGGAATAATTATCCAGGATTGAAAAAATATAATTAGAAAATTGTGTGATGGTGAAATTGCGCTATTGTGATGCACTTCTGACATGAACACCATTTCACAATTGCACTATCTCATAATCATAACATCAAACCATTATAAACATTGGAAAACTTGTTCAAAAATAATCAACATAAACTCACGGAGCGACCTTCCGCACGTGCTTGGGATCGCCTCGAACGACGTTTGGATAACCACCAACAGGAACAACGGCGCGGTCGGGTAGTGCTATTTCGGCAGTTGAGTATGGCTGCGGCGGTAGTATTTTTAATTGGCGTCGTCGGATTGCTGGCAACCGTAGGTACAAGTATGCGCAGTGCAAATGTGCCAATTGCGGATAGCCAAATCGAGTATCTAAATGTTAGTCCTTCGGAATTGGGCGTAGAGCAAATTCGTGAGTATCAAGAAAAACTATATTCCGTACAGACTATTTCTAATGAACGCGTGCAGGCGAAGAAGGATTTGCGGTTAGCGAGTAGAAAAATGCAGTGAGTTTTTTAGTTAGTAGTAAAAAAGTTGGTAGTTTGTAGTCATACAAGCTACCAACTTTTTTGTTGTAGATAGATGATATTTTCAAAATACCACCTATCTTTCGCTTTCAACGAATGAACTACTTCCGAACAATTTCAAACCATGTCGAACCATTTTCAAGCTAACTTTTCTTTAAAAAACTACAATACCTTCGGCATCGACGTGGCGGCAAAGTCCTTCATTGAAGTTAATTCTGTCTTTGAATTACAAGAGCTTTTAGTAGCTAATCGCCAGCCGATTATGATTCTTGGTGGTGGTTCTAATATGTTGTTAACCAAGGACTTAGAAGTATTGGTCGTTAAGAATAATATTTTAGGAAGAGTCGTGACGGAAGAAAACGAAAGTGGAGTAGAAGTAGCCATCGGTGGCGGAGAAAACTGGCATGAAATCGTACTGTGGACGATAGAAAATAATTGGGGTGGCATTGAAAATTTATCCTTAATTCCAGGGACAGTTGGCGCTAGTCCCATTCAAAATATCGGCGCGTATGGGGTGGAATTAAAAGATGTTTTTGTCAAATTAGAAGCAGTAGAAATAGCGACGGGCGATTTGCATACATTTACGAAAGAGGAATGTGAATTTGGCTATCGCGACAGCATTTTTAAACGTAAGTTAAAAGGTAAATTTTGCATTACGCAAGTTTATTTTAATTTTAAAAAAGCGCCTCATCAACTCTCTACGGGCTACGGCGCGATTCAAACGGAATTAGCAAATAACGAGATTAAAAACCCGACTATTCAGGACGTCAGTAACGCCGTGATTGCGATTCGTTCCAGCAAATTACCCGACCCAAAAGTATTAGGCAACTCAGGTTCTTTTTTCAAAAATCCTGAAATCGAACGCACGGAATTTGAGCGATTACAACGCGAATTTCCCAAGGTCGTTTTCTACGAATTAGCCAACGGCAAAGTGAAAGTTCCCGCAGGTTGGTTAATCGAGCAAGCAGGCTGGAAAGGCAAGCGCGTTGGCAATACGGGCGCGCATGCAAAACAGGCTTTAGTTTTGGTCAATTATGGTGGCGCGACGGGCTCGGAAGTATGGCAATTGGCAATGGATATTCAGCAGTCGGTGAAGGATAAATTTGGAATTGAAATCACGCCTGAGGTGAATGTGTTGTAAATTGAAAAGCCTTTTTTTCGCTGACCGCTAATGTCTTGCCGACCTTGTTTGTATTTAGAACTAATACGGGCGATATCGAGAAGACATCGTCCGAAAATAGTAAGCGCAACTAATTTAAAAGAGCATTGCATTCAAAAAATCGACCTCCACGGAATCACGAAAGGCAAAACGACCACCCAAATTACAAAAAATACTGCCATTCCCTTCGGATAAGGCTGATTATTTAGCATCGCAGGTAAAGCGGCAAAGAGCAACCACGAGCCTTTATAAATCAATTGAAAGAGCAATACCAACGCCATTTGACGTGGAAAAAACAAGCCCAAAATTGACAATAAAAATATCGCTCCCCATAACGCACCCACCAAACGAATCGCTTCCGAATAAGCAAATTGATTTTCAAAAACGGTGAGCAATGCCCGTTGCGGATTAAACAAGCTGGTGATTGAAATCCAACCTGCGACAAGCACATTGGCAGCGTACATTAATTTTAATAAAAGCATGATGTAGTATTTGAGATCTACGTTTACTAAACTTCAAAAGTTTAGTAAACGTGAGTGATATACTTAATCTAAGTTGTTGGTAATTGACTGATTTTCAGCGACTTGCTTAACTTTTTTCATCACCTCAGGCAATATTTTACGAAAGTTACTGCCAAATAATTTAGCAAAAATACCGCCTGTCAACCCTTGAAACCAAACCTCATGCGTGAAGAATGTTTTCCCATTTTTGACCTCATAAAAACGCTTGACGTACAAGCCGCCAAAGGGTAAACTAGTCTTAAAAGTATAACTTTTACCAGCTACGTATTCCACTACTTTGAAATTGGATGTGCGTCCTTCCAGCGACGTGATTTGTCCTTTGGCGTTTAATTGAAACGTACCCTCGATGGTCGCATCTTTAAGCCCAGTATCCCAATTTTTCCAATTCGGAACATTTGTCCATAGTTGCCAAATTTGTTCGGGAGCGGCGGTCGTTTCTACAGTATGCCAAAAGTGTTTGTTGGTGGGTGTTTTTGTTTGCGCGAAAGCGGTCATAGTCAGAAGTGATAAGAGAATGGTTAGAGAAAATTGCATCACGTTATTGTTTAAATGAACGATGCTGCAAAGTTCGTAACCTTTATCGCTGATCCACTGCACCTATGTTAAGTTCTTGTCCTCCGCCTAACTTTTTTCTTCCGAAAAAATACTCTGCGTAATTAAGCTATGTGCGTGTTAAAAGAGCTATCTCTGCGCCTCCGTTTCTCCGCGTTTCAATATCAATTTCTTCCGAATGCGACTCAACGATTGCGGTGCAATACCAAGATAAGAGGCAAGTATTTTCAATGGAATACGTTGTAAAAGTGGATCGCCTGCAGCTAGCATTTTGCAGTAACGTTCTTCTGCCGTTTTATTTTGCAATTCTTCTAAAATTTGTTCCGTAAAAAATTGTACTTCTTGCGTCAATCCACGTACGAAACTTGCCCAGCAGGGTAGTGCAAATAGCGCATTTACATCATCGCGCTTGATTGCCCAGACGCGACTATCTTCAATGGCAGCAATACTTTCTTTAGCAGGAATTTGTTGATTAAAACTGCGTTGGGACGTGAAACAATAAGGAGCGATGGTGAAGAATTTGGTGGCAGGTAAGCCGTCTTTTTCAATAAAATAATGCAGCAAGCCACTTTCTAAAAACCAGACGTGACGACAGATTTTATTGGCTTGCAAAACGTATTCGCCTGCCTTGAAGGATTGGAGTTCCCAAAACGGTTTGATGCGTTCCCAATCGGCATTGGAAACGACGGTATAGCGGAGCATAAATTCGTGAATGACGTGCATAGCATCATTACAAGATTTACTGATTTTGGTTTAGAAAACTAGGACGATAATTGAAAAAACGGTATTCCACGCAACGCTTGCCACAATACAAAACCCGCAACGAA
>JBGCES010000213.1:0-4765 GCA_045106545.1 Saprospiraceae bacterium | reverse complement strand
CATTCGTACCACTTTTACGAACTTCATATACTAACGGATGACAATTATCATAACTGCTATCATCCAAATCTTCCGCGTAAATACGTGCGCGTTGGTCACCAGGTATGCCTGAAGCGAGTAGCGTTACGTTTAATTGGTCATTACAAACAGCTTGTGGAATCCGTGGATCGGTGAATATAAGATTGATAATCGCTTCATCCCGATTACCACAAACATCTTCAAAGCGATAAATGATTTGGTATTCCCCATCGTGTAAACCTAAATCCGTAATATCAGCTCCGTTGGTAAGATTAGGAATATATACGGCGTTACCACCATGATTAATATTTTGATTTCCGACGATCACTATTTCATAAAAATCTGCCGCAGAACAAGCATCTTTTAAACGCAATTCAGGAATACGTCCCTGTGCTGTACATTCAAATAGTTGAGTAACAATAGTAGTATCTGTAGGCAAATGACTTTGTGTTCCAACTAGACAAGCCGTCGGTGCAGTCGTATCTTCTACTTTGATTAGTTGCGTAAATTCATTAAAAATCCGTTCGCCATCACACCAATCTAATACCGACCAGTGACGGTTGCGTTTATAAGCATTACTTTCAGATCCACACAATGGAATCACTGGATCTTCGTGGTAAGTTACGGCGTATTTACAACGGCTTTGAAAAGGAATCAAACGATATTCTTTAAACAACGGAAAGCTATTCACAGAACCTGCACCGTTATTCGTAATATCACTAGGTAGCACTTGGTAATAAGGATAAGTTCCTTCTTCTTCTAAATCAGAACCACATTCTACGAATGCTTCCCGATCGATTTGTACAATGTCTTTTTTAGGTCTTAAACTAAAGACGTATTGCGTACAACCCGTTTCGCTTTTTCTACCCGTATTATCAATAGCAAACCAAGTACGCGTATAAACCGTACAAATTTCATAGCGATTAACATCATAAAGCGATGCATCAATCGGAATACCATTTAAATCGCTAAGCGAGCAAACTTCAATTTCCGTGTCATCATAATGGATGTCGCGGATACCGCTACAGTCTTGAAAGTCACCGAGGTAAGAAGGCTCGTTACTATCTTGTACGCCATCATTATCATAATCCACAAAACCATCTTCTGCTTCTAATTCATCAAAGAAAATATCTACCCCTTCGCGCTCGATAATTTCGCAAAGAATGTATTCTGGCGCCAAATCATCCACCCCAGATGGATCGGGACGACGTACGGCACGAGTACTAGGATCACAATCATGATCCCAGTTAACGGGCACTTCGAGATCAAGAGCGGGATCGCAAACTGGAACTCTTTTATCTTCTAAATTAATAAATCCCCAACAGCTATTGTTACCCAAACTAACAACGTAGCGGTAGCGACCTGGGATTTGTAGGGTGACCTGAGCACTATTGTTATTAATAATACCAGGCAATGGAATATTACGCGAGTTAACAAATTCTTCCGCTACGGAGATGAGCGTCAATTGTAATCGGTAATCACCGACTAATTCATCGCCAGCGGCATTTTCACAAGGTGCTTCGACCAAAATATCTGCCGTAATCGTAGTAGAGCACAGGCTATTTGCACCAATATTTATATCATCATTACAAGCAAGTGTTTCTTCTGTAGTGACAATAAAATCATAAGCGCGGGTATCAACTAACACCCGACTATTACTAAGTAATTCGTATAACTCGACAGTTACCCGATTGTCGCCAATGCGTAAATCCGTACCATCTAAAAAGATAGTATTAATGGCGAAATCAATCGGTACATTCGTTGCAATGAGTGGTTTATCGTTGATAGAGAGGTCGTAATCATATGCCGCATTAGTAGGGCAATTATTACATTGGATTTGAATTTTTAAGGGCTGATTAGGAATATCACTGGAGCAAGTTTCGACATTTACTATGCCATTTCCTTGAAAAGAGGTAGAAATACCAATTCCATCGTATTCCGTTTCGTCTGTATCGGACGTGTCACCATCGCCATTTAAATCGGCATTTAAATTCAATAAACCAATGGAAGAACTAACGGTAGATTCTGCGGAATTAGTAGTTGCCGCAGCAAAGTGAGGATTCGCTAAATAGGTTAGTAATAATATGCTAAGCCAACCCATACGGTAGCGCGTTTTTCGCGGCGATAAGGCAGCGAACAAGAAATGTAAATGCTGTTTACTCATAATACGGTGTAGTAAGTTTTTAAAAAGAAAAAAATAGAGATCTGGCTAGGTATTGGTCAAAAAGCAACTTCCCTTCTTGAATTTTACAATTGATTACTTTTTCCATTGGTTTTTAACCCATTGAAATAAGGAGTCCTTTGAAAAATAGGTCAGTTATTTTTCAACTATTGCTAATCGGAAATACCGACTAAATTTTGTAGTGATTTGTAAGCTGTGTTTGAATAGGTAGGAAAAAAGGAGAAGGCTAAAAAAAGGCGTGAGCAGTGAGAAGAAAGAACAAGGATAACCTACAAGTTTAATTCCTTGTGCTTTCATCTCTGTTCACTGTTATACTCAGCAAGCGAGCAAATTTCAGACCAATATTAGATGTGATATAAAAATATACGAAACATAAATTGCTGTAAATCAGCATTTAACGAATATCAATTTTAGTTTCCAGCGTAACAATAATTGACATAAATCTTTAATTTATAAGGATTATTAATTTATAAATAATTTTAATATGATTGCTTGCATTTATCTCAAAAAAAAATGTGCAGCGATGCTAAATTTAACATCACTACACATTTTTTTTAAACGATAATATCGTTCTAAAATATTATTCTTCCATCATTACCTCTAAAATCTGTCGTGCCGCCACCGCGATTTTTGTTCCAGGTCCGAAAATACCTGCGACATCGTGTTCGTATAAATATTCATAATCCTGCGGTGGAATCACACCACCAACGACGACTAAAATATCTTCTCGTCCAATTTTTTCTAGTTCGGAAATGGTCTGCGGTACTAGCGTTTTATGCCCCGCTGCTAAAGATGAAATACCTAGAATATGCACATCGTTTTCAGCGGCTTGCCGCGCTGCCTCAGCGGGTGTTTGAAATAGCGGACCAATGTCCACATCAAATCCTAAATCGGCAAAACTGGTAGCAATAATTTTTGCTCCTCGATCGTGTCCATCTTGTCCCAGTTTGGCAATCATGATTCGTGGACGGCGACCTTCTAGTTTAGCAAAGCGATCAGTTAACGCTCGGGTTTGCTGAAATTCATCATTGTTCTTAATCTCGCTGCTATAAACACCAGAAATAGAACGCGTCGTTGCAGTAAAGCGACCAAAAGAGCGTTCCATCGCATCCGAAATTTCACCTAATGTTGCTCGTAGTCGAGCTGCGATTACTGCTTTCGCTAATAAATTTCCTTCGCCCGATTGAGCAGCTTGGTACAAATCGTCTAAAGCAACTTGTACTGCTTTTTCATCGCGCTGGGTTTTGGTTTCGTTGATTCGTTTGACTTGTGCCTCGCGCACTGCCGCATTATCGACATCTAGAATATCAATCGGATCTTCTTTTGCTAATTGAAAAATATTCACGCCCACGATTTGCTCTTGTCCACTATCAATTCGCGCCTGTTTGCGCGCAGCCGCTTCTTCGATGCGCAATTTTGGCAACCCATTTTCAATCGCTTCTGCCATTCCGCCAAGTTCTTCTACCTCTTCCATGAGTTTCCACGCTCGTTCTACTAATTGCTCGGTTAGATACTCTACGTAATACGAACCACCCCACGGATCAACTGCTTTAATCATGTCCGTCTCTTCCTGTAAATACTTTTGGGTATCCCGCGCAATTTTAGCAGAAAAATCAGTCGGTAAAGCGATCGCTTCGTCTAGCGAATTGGTATGTAAAGATTGCGTTCCGCCGAAAACCGCTGCGGTTGCTTCGATGCAAGTACGCGCTACATTATTAAACGGATCTTGTGCCGTTAGACTGTAACCCGAAGTTTGGCAGTGCGTCCGCAGTGCCATGGACTTAGGATTTTTCGGATCGAACTGTTTAACCATTTTTGCCCACAGCATTCGCGCAGCGCGTAGCTTTGCGATTTCCATAAAATGATTCATTCCAATCCCCCAAAAGAACGACAAGCGCGGCGCGAAGTCATCAATTTTTAAACCCACTTTCAGCCCCGCTCGAATGTATTCCAAACCATCCGCCAGCGTATAAGCTAACTCCAAATCAGCAGGCGCACCCGCTTCGTGCATGTGATAACCGCTAATCGGCATCGAATTGAAACGCGGCATCTGCTGCGAAGTATATTCAAAAATGTCAGCGATAATGCGCATACTCGATTGCGGTGGATAGATATAAGTATTGCGCACCATAAACTCCTTCAAGATGTCGTTCTGAATCGTTCCACTCAACTGCTTTTGCGCTACACCTTGCTCTTCCGCTGCAACAATATAAAATGCCATAATCGGAATCACCGCTCCATTCATGGTCATCGAAACTGACATTTTATCCAACGGAATTTGGTCGAATAAAATCTTCATGTCTTCCACCGAATCAATTGCTACGCCCGCTTTTCCCACATCACCTGTTACACGCGGATGATCACAATCATAACCACGATGCGTCGCCAAATCAAAAGCCACCGAAAGTCCTTTTTGTCCCTGCGCTAAGTTGCGCCGATAAAACGCATTACTTTCTTCCGCAGTCGAAAAACCCGCATATTGCCGAATCGTCCACGGACGTACTGCGTACATTGAGCTGTACGGTCCCCGTAGATTAGGTGCAATACCCGCAACAAAATTGAGGT
>JBGCES010000212.1:0-2799 GCA_045106545.1 Saprospiraceae bacterium | reverse complement strand
TCTTTCTTTCCAACTTCACTTAGCTTCTTCTAAACACAACCAACTATCAAAGCTTTCATTAGCTTTTTGATATCTTATTCAATTGTAGGTTATTTCTACTGTTGTTTATTTAGACGTTATGGTATAACGTCTCTACCCACTCCCCTCTTTTGCTTTGCTTAATTTTTTTTGAACGATAGGTCAGTGCTCCGCTCCCCGCTGCTGCGCCGATGATAAACATTGATTATGAACAAATTTTTGAAACCCGCTTTGTATTTCTTACTATTTTTATTCCTAGGAAATCACCATGCTCTTTCTGCTCAGGAACTCCTTTGGGATAATTCTTTTTCAGGTGAATTTAATGAATTTGGTTTTAGAGTAGTTTCTAATCCAGATGGTGGAAATACAGCTATTGGTTTTACGGTTGACGATAATAGTGACTTTTTCCAAACCAATATTAGTCGCTATTCTGCGGAAGGCGAGGAAATTTATTTCCAAAGATTTGAAGCAACCAAAAACATTCTTGCCCTTGCCTCCTTACCGAATGGACATAATTTAATTGGTGGTGCAATTTCTACTAACGGGCTTCCACTTTTTGGGCTGGAAGGAGAAGCATTTGTTCCTTATTTAGCTATCCTCTCTGCTACGGGTGAATTAATTCAAGAAATCACTTTCAACGAATTTGCAGGAAAAAGTGGCTTTTTTGACCTACTTTCTACCACTCAAGGTTACGTTGCCCAAATTTCTGTCGAAATAGATGATGAACGTAATTTTTTACAAATCGCTAAATTATCTCCTCAATTAACGATAGAATGGACTGCAGAATTTACAGAGAATCAATGGGATGAAATAAACGATTTTACCGTTGATACCGAAGGAAATACTTATACAGCGGGTTACTTCAGCAGTAGCCAACTTGATCAAATTGCCAAGGTAGACCCCAATGGAAATATACTTTGGACGAGGAATTTTAACTCTTCAGAATCCATAGATATTAACGCTATCACTATTGCTCCCGATGGCAATATTGTGGCTTATGGTGATGATGGTGGCGACATCAATAATGAAAATTATATCGTCGTTCGTAAATATGACCAAGCAGATGGAAGCGTGATTTGGGAAAATTTAATAGAACTTTCCCCTTATATTAATGCTTCTTTTGGAGGCGATTTTTTTTATGGCTCGTTTAGTATTGAAACCGCATTAGATAATAATGGATTTATTCTTTCCGGATTTACCAATGGTGACATCGACCTCACTAATGACGGCTCCACTCCTTTCGATTCTACTACTCCACTGACCATTTTAAGACTCAACTTAGACGGTGAATTAGTATGGCATGAATTCTACGCTCCTGAATTTAGGAGTTTTGTAAATGACATCTGTATCAATGCAGATAACAGTATTTCTGTAGTAGGGACTCGTTTGGCATTGGGTGAAGAGAATGAAGAAAATAACTTTTCAGGTTTCATCTCTAGAATTAATGATCTAGCAGCAGCTAACTGTGTAGATTTGGACAATGATAATTTCTGTGCTGATATAGATTGCGATGATAACAACCCCAATATTTTCCCTGGCGCAACCGAAATACCCAACAACGATATAGATGAAAATTGTGATGGAATAGATACGAGGGGCTGCGAGGGCGATATTGAACTCACAACCCAAACCGAAGTAGATAATTTCGCCACTCAATATCCAGATTGCGACACATTTACAGGTAGTTTAATCATCCAAAGTGATGCAAACGATCCCATCACTAATCTCAATGGCTTAACACAAATTACTCGTATTGACGGTTTCCTTTTTATCAATCAGTGTAACGAATTGACTGACCTTACTGGCTTAGATAATTTAACCTTCATCGGCACTCAGTTAGCCGTCAGTGAAAATCAAAATTTAACTTCTCTCACAGGACTCAATAATCTCCAAACCATCAATGAAATATTATTGATTGAAAATAATGCACGTTTAGGAGATATTAGTGCATTAGCGCAACTATCCTCGCCCATTGATATTATCCAAATTGTTAATTGCCCTACATTAAGTCGTTTGCCTCGGTTCACTGATTTTACTACTATAAATCGTATTTTACAAATTGATAATTGTGATGCATTAGGTGATTTTTCTGGTTTTGAAAGTATTACCACTGTGCAAAACATCATTATTAGTAATAACGAAAACCTGCTCGACCTGCAAGGTTTCAACAACCTCGGCGATGTTCAATCCATTAACATAGCTAACAATCCTAATTTAAGCAATTGCGCCATTGAAAGTATCTGTGATTTTATCGAAAACGAAACCACAGAATTTATAATCCAAGACAACGCCGACGGCTGCCAATCTGCTAATCAGATTTCAATTGCCTGTGTAGAAAGTAACGCAGGTCTTTGTACGACCAACTTAATCTTCGCTTCCCAAGCCGACATCAACGCCTTCAATTCTAACTGCCAAATCATTGACGGATTCGTCGTTATCGGCGGGCCAGATATTGTGGATTTAACGCCCTTGTCTTCCATAGTTGAAATTCGGGATGATTTATTGATTTTAGGAAATGGCGCAGGTAACAACAGTTTACTAACTAGTTTAGCAGGACTCGAAAACATTAGAATCGTTGGCGATATTGTTTCCATTGATGGTAATGAGAACCTAAGCAATTGCTGTGCTGTGGAGGTGTTAATCAATACCGCTGTAGGCGGTAGTGTTACTATCGAAAATAACGCGGAAGGGTGTAACAATGTGGCAGAAATAACGACTACTTGTAGCGATAACGGTGGTAATGGTACTTGTGAGCTTCCCGCATCCATTAGCCGACGTTCA
>JBGCES010000211.1:0-9766 GCA_045106545.1 Saprospiraceae bacterium | reverse complement strand
TTTATTCTGTATTTATTCTAAATATCATTTTTTATTTTGAATAATAATTGTCTATTTATTACTAAATAAACACTAACTACTTCTGCGATCTTTCATATCTTATGCTTCCCTCAATACTCTTTCTAAAATATTGAGATTATTTATGTATTCCTCACTATGATCCCAATCTTCTAAAGTTGCTGCAAGATCAGACCAAATCTTTTGACGCGTTATCGCAATTTGAATTAACGGTTTGATTTGTTTATCAATTTTGCCTTCATCAACTAACTGACCGAATCCTGTAGCAATTACAGAAATATCAAGTGTGAATAAATCATGCTCAAAAAACTCACCTTTGATGTAAGATGATATCAATTTTCTATCTAATAACTTTTTGTTGTAAGCGTCAATTTTCATTTCGCCAACATCTTCGATTACCCATTTCATACAGTCATAAATTGGCGAATTAGGATGATTTTCTCGCCAGCGTCTATATTCAGATAAAGCCATATCGCCTTCGTCTGAACCAAAGGGTGCTAATTCATCAACACAGTCCCAAAAGAATTCCTCAGGAACTAATTCAATAGCTCTTTTGTGCGCGTGTTCTTTTTGGATTCCGTAAGGCTCTTCTTCCATCTTGTTGTATTTTTGATGCCGCCATAGTTGTGGCAGAAGTTGACTTGCTGGATTTAAAAGATGTTATTCCTTGCTAAATACGGAGTATTTGAACTATGAATAACCGCAGGTGAAACCTGCGGAACCAACCATCCTTGTTTACTTCCATGACTACGGAGTAGTCAAATTTTTGCACTTATTTTGACTACTCCGTAGTCATGGAAGAATATTAATGAGGCGGTTTCCCGTGGGTTTCACCCACGGTTATTCATGGTTTAACCACGTTGTGGTTCGTCCTAAAACCAGTAAAGTAAATCTAAGCAGTTTACCTCAACTGCCTTGACCGCTTGTGAATAAAATTTTTTAGGAACCCAAGCAAACATATTCATCCTACCGTTTTTCTCCACTAAATGAAACCAAGTGTCAATTGGTGGTAGATCAAAAATATCAATTAAGCCTTCTGACTCTACTTCTGACACACCATCAATCACGGTGGACTCAAACTCAGATACTAAAATATTCCCATTGAACTTATGATTTTCTACGTTGACTTTCTCTTTTTTATAATCTAGCTGGTCGATAAAAATAGATTCTATACTACCAAAATTTTCGTCTAACACCTTTGTATTCCATCTAACTAGCTCAAGCTTAAATTCCTCTTCCCACCTAAATTCGAAATAGCGCGTTTTATGATAACTAAGATTTATACTTCTCAGAGTTCGAGCAGTAGATTTTAACTGGTTGTTTAATTGATTATCGCAGTAAGTCTGAGTTAATTTTAAATTTTGCTGGAATTCTTTCCACCCAATTTCCATAATTTAGATATGTATGTTTCACCCAATTTCCACAGGTTAAAAACCTGTGCTCCATCACTCATTCACCACCTGATGAATCTTCGTCTGATTCCCCAATATCTTTGTAAACCCACGCACATCTGCGCCCGTCCAGCCATCATTCATCTCGCCGTACTGCCCAAATCCTGCATTCATCAAATCAAAATCGGAGTGGATACCTTGTAAAACGAAGCGATAAGGATGCAATTCTACGAGTACTTCGCCCGTCACATTTTGCTGGGTGTCTTCCATGAAGGTTTCGATGTTGCGCATTACGGGGTCGAGGTATTGTCCTTCGTGGAGGAGCATGCCGTACCAGTTGGCGAGTTGTTCTTTCCAGTGTTGTTGCCACTTGGTGAGGACGTGTTTTTCTAATAAATGGTGCGCTTTAATGATAATTAGCGGGGCAGCAGCTTCAAAACCAACGCGTCCTTTGATGCCAATAATTGTATCGCCGACATGGATGTCGCGCCCGATGGCGTAAGGGGCAGCGAGTTGTTGCAGGGCTTGGATCGCTGCAACGGGCGTGTCGTAAGTTTTATCATTTAGACCAACCAATTCGCCTTTTTGGAAATGCAATTTGACGACTTCCGAACCTTCTTTTTCTAATTGGCTCGGGAAAGCCGTTTCGGGTAAATATTTGTCGGAAGTCAAAGTTTCTTCTCCGCCGACGCTAGTTCCCCAAATGCCTTGATTAATGGAATATTTGGCTTTCTCCCAACTCCAATCTACGCCGTGCTTTTTCAAATATTCAATCTCTGCCTGACGACTTAATTGGTTGTCCCGAATCGGCGTGATAATCTGCAAATCTTTGCCTAGCGTATTGAATACCAAATCAAAACGCACTTGATCGTTACCTGCGCCCGTACTACCGTGTGCAATTGCCGTTGCGCCCACTTCGTTGGCGTGTTTAATCACTTCCAACGCTTGAAACATCCGTTCTGCGCTCACTGAAAGGGGATAAGTATTGTTTTTTAATACGTTGCCATAGACCAAATAGCGAATGCAATTTTGGTAATAATTCGGTACGGCATCAATGCGTTTGAACGATTTTGCGCCAAGCGCGAACGCGCGTTTTTCGATATTTTCTAATTCTGCACTAGAAAAGCCGCCTGTATCTACGATGACGCAGTGGACTTCCAAACCTTTATCAATGGTTAGGTATTTTACACAGAAAGAAGTATCGAGTCCACCGCTGTAGGCGAGGACGACTTTGTTGGAAGTAGTATTATTTTGAGACATATTTTTATTGGTTGACGGTGGACAGTCGAAGATGGACGGTCAGCCGAGTGAATTTTAATGTAAAATGTAAAACCGCAAACTTCTCTCTCGACCAAAGGGAGAAAATGTAAAATATAAAAGTTGCGCGGCATACACTTCTGACGTGGACTGAATGACGTTTAATATTTACGTTAGAATTTGACTTCTAACCATGAAATGGTCTGTCTTCTATTTTGTAATAATCATCTTTGATAAATCATGCTGCATCACTTCCTCTTTGCTCGGTGCGAGCATTCCAGTACACAAACACAAACGGCGATCATTGCGAGTTAAAATATCATAATTGGGACAGCTTTGGCAGCCTTTCCAGAAGGCTTCATCTTGCGTCAATTCGGAAAAAGTGACGGGGCGATAGCCGAGTTCGGAATTGATTTTCATGACTGCTAAGCTGGTCGTGATACCGAATACTTTTGCCGAAGGGTGACGGTCGCGAGCAAGTTGAAAAACGTTTTGTTTAATAGCTTTCGCCAAGCCCATTTTGCGAAATGCAGGGTTGATAATTAGCCCTGAATTGGCGACATATTTTTCGTGACTCCACGTTTCGATGTAGCAAAAACCTGCTAGTTTGTTTTCCGCGAAAGCGATAACTGCTTTTGATTGCTGCATTTTTTCGCGGATATATTCGGGTTTACGTTGAGCGATCCCTGTGCCGCGTTCTTTAGCGGATGCAGCATACATATCGCAAATTTGTTCTGCGTAGGGTAGATGTGCGTTAGTGGCAACTTCGATTGAAAATTCCATGAATATTAGTGTAGAGACGTTACAGTGTAACGTCTAACTGATGATAACCAGATATAAATGATAGATTAGACGTTATGGTATAACGTCTCTACGAGAAATTTGGAAAAGGAAAATACCGCCCGTTTCCCAGAATGGGTTATATGTAGATAATACGCCCTAAGGGCGACGGCGGTTGCGGCGGTCGCGACGAGAAGAAAGGATCTGATATGTCGCTTGGTTAGTCATTAATTAGTGCAAATGTAAACGGCTTTTAGAGAAAAAACAATCTATGCAGTAATATTTTAGAAAAATAATGCTAAATAATGTGTTTATTTTACAATCTCTAAATACGATCAACAAAAAGAGGAATCCCCATAGGCATTCCTCAAAACCAAAATAATGTATGAAACTTAAATTTTATGACTTGCTGGGATACTTCGCGATAAGGCGTAGAGCAAGCTAACGCAGGCTTTAAAATTTTGTTCCTTAGTTTACGTTAGAATTAGACTCAATAGAGGAATTTCTATTTTTTATAGTATGAAGCAAGTGGATTGTCAAGACAACGCTTTTTATTCCTTTTATTGTAGATTACCTTTGTATTTTATAAATAATTGTTCAGGCAGTTATTTCGGCGTTTTTTTGTTGAAAAATAATCTTTAAATTTAATGCAAATCAAATATATCTTACCAATCTTCTTATCAGTGATGAGTTGGCTTTGTTTTAGTTGTGGAGATAGCGAAGCAGCAATAGCCAATGAAACTGCTGCCAGAAATGCTACTGGAAATCCTGCAATTGATGGATTGACGAAGCAAATTGCAGCAACGCCCAACGATGCTGGATTGTATGGCGCACGAGGACAGCTATTTTATGATAATGAAGGCTTCGATGAAGCGATTGCGGATTTGACGAAAGCGATTCGTTTAGATTCAACCAATGCAGATTATTATCACGTTTTAGCGGATGTCTATTTGGATTATTCACGTTCGCGATTAGCATTGAAAACAATGGAAGCAGCGGGCAAGCAATTTCCGCAGCGGATTCCGACTTTGTTGAAATTATCTGAATTTCAATTAATTTTGCAAAAGAGCAATGAATCACTAAAAACAGTGGATCGGATTTTAAAGATCGATCCGCAATCAGGCGATGCGTTCTTTTTGATGGGTATGAATTTTAAAGAGAAAAAGGACATTGAACGTGCCATTAATAGTTTTCAAACAGCAGTAGAAAACGATCCTGATTTAGTAGATGCGTGGTTGAATCTCGGTCGCTTGTTTGCCGAACGTAATAATCCGATTGCCGAACAGTATTTTAATAGCGCATTGCGCGTGGATTCTACGAGTATTGAGGCGTTGCACTCTAAAGCATTTTACTTAGGAAATACTAAAGATGATTTGGATGGTGCATTAGATTTATATCGAAAAATTGCAATAATTGACCCGCATTACGAAGAAGCTTATTTCAATTCGGGCTTGTTATTATTAGATAAAAATGATGTTCCAGAAGCGCGGAAGCAATTTGATTTGACGGTAAAAAGTTCGCCGACGCATATTCGCGGTTATTATTATCGTGGTTTGGCAGCAGAGTTGGCGGGTGACACGGAAGCTGCAAAAGCAGATTATCAGCAAGCGTTGCAGATGTATCCAGAATATGAAGAGGCACAGAATCGATTGGATAATTTAAAATAAGACCGCGTTGCTGTCAGAGGTCAGACCATTTCATTGTCAGACCATCTATGATTGACAAACAGATAAACCTTAATGATAACAGACCGTCTGACAACAAAGTGCTCTGTCTTCTGGCAGCGCAGCGGTCTGTCTTCTAAAATTAACTACCATGAATAAAATCTTACTTATCGCATTAATCATGTCTTTGGCGGCTTGTGGCAATAGTCAGCAAGAGCAATCAGCTGTAAAAACGACAACTCCGACTGCTCCGCAACCTGTGAATCAACCGACGCAAAGCACTGCTGCGCAAGCGACTAAATCTGCAACTAATCCGAATGTAGTAGATGTACAAGCAGCAATGGCAGCACAGAAAAATCGTCCGAGGGTGATTCGTTCGAGTGCACGTCCGAAGAATGAAATTCAACAAAATTATCCTTACGATATTTCTTTGAAAACGGCGGAAGGGAAAGAAATTCCTTCTGACAAAGCATTAGCAACCAATGGCAAGCCAACCGTTTTAATGTTTTGGTTGACGACTTGTACGCCTTGTCGTTTTGAGATGGAGGCGATTAAAGGGAAGTACGCGGATTGGCAAGATCAAGCCGATTTTAATTTCTACGCGATTTCAACCGATTTTGATCGTAATTATGATGCCTTTGTCAAAATAGTCAATGAAAAAGGTTGGGAATGGGAAACGTATAATGATGTGAATCGCGAATTTCGCAATGTGATGCCAGGCGAATTAAATGGCTTGCCACAAACCTTCGTCTTGGATGCAGCTGGTAAAATCGTTTACCACAAACGCAAGTGGCGACCAGGCGATGAAGATGTACTATTTGATAAGGTTAAGGCGTTGGCGAAAGGATAGTTTCAAATCCAATCTAACTACATTATACTGACTTGACTACTAAAACACTTCATGATTCTACAGCTTAATTTTGGAGTAGGATAACTTGGTATTTCGGCACTTTCGTCCAAAATCTTAGGAGTTATAAGATCGGCACAATAGGGCACATAGAAATTTACTTTTTTACAAAAAAATCTATGTATCCTATTGTGCCTCCCGAATCGAGTTCTCCGAAATACTTCGGAGCAGGCAGGGATAAGTGTTATATCTTATGCCTTGGCTTTCACTGTATCATCTACTCTCCGCAATTTCTTACGCGGATTCAATTCACTTTCGTACACCTCTTTCACGCCGTTACCCAAGGCTTTTTCGATATTACGAATATCTTTTACCAATTTACGCATACCCGTTGGCTCTACCGAAGCTGCTTGATCCGATCCCCACATCGCACGGTCAAGGGTAAAGTGACGTTCGATAAAAGTTGCACCCAAAGTGATTGCTGCTAAAGTCGTAGCTAAACCCGTTTCGTGACCAGAATAACCAATTGGCGTATTTGGATATTTATCTTGCAAGGTATTAATCATTCGCAAATTCAGTTGCTCCAACGGACAAGGATAAGCCGAAGTCGAATGCGCAATCATTAAATTATCCAAACCAACTGCCGCCACACCTTGCTCGATTTCATCTACAGAAGACATTCCAGTAGAAATCATTACCGGTTTTCCCGTCGCGCGTTTCTTTTTTAATAAGCCGTGATCCGTCAAAGAAGCCGAAGCTACTTTGTATAAAACTGGATTAAACGCTTCGATAAAATCTACACTTGGCTCGTCCCAGCAAGACGCAAACCAGTCGATATTAAATTGCTTACAGTAATCATTGATTTCGGCATATTGATCAAAATCAAACTCTACGCGATGGCGGTATTCCATATAAGTCATACGTCCCCAAGGCGTATCGCGCTCTACTTCCCATTGGTGTTTAGGCACACAGATTTCGGGCGTTCGTTTTTGAAATTTCACCGCATCACAGCCTGATAAAGCTGCTTCTGCAATCAATTTCTTCGCGATTTCCATTGAGCCATTGTGGTTGATACCAATTTCAGCGATAATATAAACGGGCTGTCCGTTTCCGATTTTTTTTCCGTTGTGTAAACTTATCATTTAATGTAAAATATTAAATGTAAAATGTAAAATGTAAAAGTGACTACACGCTCTCAATCTCTATCACTACTTACAGTTTAATCCTACGTGTTTGACAATATTGTTTTTTAAGCAATGTATTTTAATCCGTTGTACGTAGCCTGATTATTAATTCTGCAAAATCACGGAACGCGCCATTGCCTCCTTTTGCTGCACAAACGTAATCTACGCTTTCACGAATTTCAATCATCCCGTCGGCAGGCGATGCACTGAGACCGACTTGGTTTAATAATGCTAAATCGTTATAATCATCACCAATGTAGGCGATATTTTCAAGCGTGCAATTATGCTTTCCTAAGATCTCTCGCATGCGCTTAGGCTTGTCTTTAATGCCCAAATGTAGTTCCGTAATCTTTAATTTTGCTGCGCGCTGCTTGACGGAACCTGATAGTTCGCCCGTCATAATTCCTGTATCAACGTCTGCTAATTTGCGCAAGCGTTCTACGCCCATGCCATCGCGAATGGAAAAACGTTTGAGTTCTTCGCCGTTAGCAGAATAGTAAACGCCTGTGTCGGTCAATACGCCGTCGCAGTCAGTAATAACCAATTTTATTTTTGCAGCTTTCGCTTTGAGTTGTTCTATTTTCATACGCTGGAGGACAGACATTTTTGTCTGTCAAAGTGTTTGAGTAAATCTTAAATTGATGCAATCCGAACATAACAGACAAGAATGTCTGTCCTCCATTAAACCGCAGTCCAACCGCCATCCACAATCAGATTCGCGCCTGTCATATAACGCGATGCATCGCTTGCCAAAAAAACGACTGCACCCTGATAATCATCGGGTTGCGCCATGCGTCCGAGTGCCGTTTTGTAACTATAATTCTTTACAAACCAATCGTCTTGTCCATTTTCTACTCCCCCTGGTGAAAGGGTATTTACACGTACACCTTTGTTCCCCCAATAAGCCGCCAGGAAACGCGTGAAATTCAAAATCGCGCCTTTGGTAGCGGGATAAGATGGGGATTTATAAAACGTTTGTTCCTCCCCGTTGCGGTAAATACTTTGGTCAGGTCCAACCACACCGTAAGTGGAAGCGATATTAATAATACTACCACTTCCCTGCTCCGCCATCACTTTTCCAAATACCTGAGAAGGTAAAAATGTACCCGTTACGTTCACCTTTAACGACGCTTCCCACATATCCAGTGGATAGTTTTCAAATTTGGATTGCTCCGCCGCCATCGCGGGGTTTTCAAACATATCGTTAATCGCTGCATTATTCACCAAAATATCGATACTTCCATAGATTTTTTGGATAAAATTACACGCAGTTTCTAGTTCGGCTTTATCGACCACGCTTACTTTCAATCCCGTATGCTGCTCACCCAATTCTTCCGCTAAGGCTTCTACTTGATCCGCGTTGAGGTCGATAGCTACTATATTTGCGCCCGCTGCTGCAAGTGCTTTACAATGTTGCTGACCGAGTAAACCGCATGCGCCCGTGACGATGGCGGTTTTATTTTTTAATGAAAAAAGATTATCCAAGTTTGTTTATTTTTTGCTCGTAGAGACGTTTAAAAAAACGTCTTTTCCGCCAATGTCTTTCTGACATTGATGGTATTTTGTGCTGTACTAATACGTTCGATGTCGGGAAGACATCGGACGTGGGTTTGTAATTACCGCAATACCCGTGAATACAACGAATACCGTTTATCGGTAATAAAATTCCAGAGCAACTTGCTCCAAGAGGTATGATATTCAATCGTATCGTAAAATTCGGGAGCCATTGCGCGTACTTGCGGTAAACGATTCCAGGGAATCGAAGGAAAATCGTGGTGTTCATTATGATAACCTACGTTCATTGCCAACACATTTAGCGGGCCGTAGTAACTAAACGTTTCTTGATCAGAATCTAAGGTGTAATGTTCTTGAATCCACCGCGCACCCAGTGGATGCAATCCTAAACCAAACAACATCGACAAGCCGAGGTAAAATAATGCGTTCCAACCGACGAAATAAACCAATGCGATGTCGAACGCAATTACGACGATAGAATTGGTAATCGTCCACGCGTCATACATTTTGATACTCTCCAAGCGCGGTACGCGAAAGATTTGAAATATTGGAAAAAATAGCATCCATAATGCCTTCTTAATCGTCGAATTACCGACCATTTTTGCTTCCCAATCAGAAGGTAAATCAGCATCCAAATGATGCTCTCCCTGATGCGCATGGTGTTTTAAATGATATGTCCGAAAACTCATCGAAGCGGGAACCACATTTGGAAAATCTGCCAAAATAGCAGCGAAGCGATTCGCGGTTTTATTTTTAAAAATCAAATTGTGCGTCGCTTCGTGAATGATGACGTACAAGCTATGATTTGCAAATGCGCCAATACAATACGCCGCAATAATCGCTGCCCACCAATATTCTGCAAAGCCAAGTGTGCCCATTCCCAAAGCAATGCTAAATTGCAGTGCAACGATAAAAAGTAATACCCCAAAAGTAGCTGGATTGCGTCCGATCAATTTTGCAATTTCGGGATGTTTTTTTAGAATTTGGTGACAACGCTGTACGTGCGGTTGTTTTTCTAAAGAAGAAAAAAAATCTGTATGTTTCGCAGTCATTTTTTTGTGATTGTTGAATTGTTGAACTGTTTAATTGTTGGTGCCGCGCTAACATGTA
>JBGCES010000210.1:0-2335 GCA_045106545.1 Saprospiraceae bacterium | reverse complement strand
CGCATATCCCTATGGGGAATAGTCTTGTTTTTCTTGGGAATGGAATAAAAAGCGATTTGGAAAACTTGATTAATTATTTTCATCAACACAATGATTATGCAGATATTGATTTGAATTTGATAAAGTCGTTAGGTTTGAATTTGCCAGCAGAACCTGTGGCAGAGAGGTGGATTGTTGATAGTGGAAAACTAATTGAACCTATCCCGATAGATATTCCACAGGGTTATCAGTACGAAATGACTAATGATGGAGTAGGAGTTTTAGCACCTAAAGAAGCTTTTTTAGAAAATCCAATAATCGGAAAATGGACAGAGACAAACAAGAGCCTTGAAAAGGTCACATCTTTTATAGAAAATAAACCTGCGACGGCGTTGGTAGTATTAAAAAACGTTTTATACGAGCTTTATCATAGTCCTATTGACGTGGTTCATTCTTTAAAGGAGACGCTTGTTTTATCAGAAATGGCTTATCGGAATTTGCGTAAAATCGAGTTGGCAGAACGTGTTAGAGAACTGATCACAGAAATCAATACCGAATAATTTATAACTAAGAGAAAACAAAAACCATGCACCCACAACCCAACAATATCAATCAACTGTACGAACAAATCGCTCAACTACTTTCGACTGCACGTAAAAAAGTGTACCAACAAGTCAACCAGACAATGGTCGTGACTTACTATCAAGTAGGCAAAACGATTGTTGAATTTGAGCAGGATGGAAAATTTGAAGCTAAATATGGAAAAGAAACCCTTTCAAGTTTATCTAAGCAGCTAACCAAACAATTTGGAAGAGGATTCTCAGTCGATAATTTAGAGAATATGCGTAAATTTTATTGGGTTTACGCAAATTCCGAGACAGTGTCTCGGAATTCTGAAATACCCAATTTCCACCTCAGTTGGTCACACTATATCAAACTCTCCCGCATCGAAGATGAAAATGAAAGACGCTTCTACGAAATTGAAGCGATTGAAAATCAGTGGAGTTTACGTGAGTTAAAACGTCAGTTCAATAGTGCATTATATCAGCGTCTGGTATTGAGTAGAGATAAGGATAAAGTTCGGGAATTAGCAGATAAAGGGCAAGTGATTACTAAGCCAGTGGACGCGATAAAAGATCCTTATATTTTAGAATTTTTAGGGCTACCTGAGAATGCTGAGTATTCAGAATCAGAATTGGAGACGGCACTAATAAGCAAGTTGCAAGACTTTTTATTGGAACTAGGTAAGGGATTTACTTTCGTGGCGCGGCAAAAACGAATTACATTTGATGAAAAACATTTCCGAATTGACTTGGTATTTTACAATCGTTTGCTGCGTTCTTTTGTACTGATTGACCTCAAAATTGGCGAATTAGAACATGGCGACCTCGGACAAATGCAAATGTATGTCAATTACTATGACCGCTTTGTTAAATTAGACGACGAAAATAAAACCATCGGCATTATTCTCTGTCGCGATAAAAGTGATACTTTGGTGGAAATTACGTTACCTGAAGATAACGAAACCATCTTTGCGAGTAAATACCAGACGGTGCTACCAAGCAAAGAGGAACTAAAACAACTCATCGCCCCATAATCATTAGCAAATACCCCAATCCGAAATCACCAACACCCACTACTCAAAACTTTACAAAATATGACTTTACAAATTAAATCTTTACAAGAATACCAAGAAGTATATCAACGCTCCGTTGATGACCCTGCTGGCTTCTGGGCAGAACAAGCGGACACTTTCCACTGGCAAAAAAAGTGGGATACCACGCTAGAATGGGATTTCAAAAAGCCAGACGTAAAATGGTTTAAAGGCGGAAAATTAAACATTACGGAAAACTGTTTAGATCGCCATTTGGAAACGCGCGGCGATCAAGTTGCGATTCTCTGGGAACCCAACGATCCCAACGAAAAAGCGCGTAAGTTTACTTATAAACAATTGCACCGCGAAGTTTGCCGGGCAGCGAATGCCTTACGGGCGTTGGGCATTAAAAAAGGCGACCGCATTTGTTTTTATATGCCGATGGTACCCGAATTGGCGATTGGTGTGTTGGCGTGTGCGCGGATTGGAGCGATTCACTCGGTGGTATTTGCGGGCTTTTCAGCGACGGCATTGGCAGATCGGATTAAGGATGCGAGTTGTAAAATGGTGATTTGTAGTGATTACAATAATCGCGGAACGAAAAATATTCCCGTGAAGGAAGTGGTGGATGCGGCGATGCAGATGGATTGCGATTCGATCGAAACGGTTTTGGTGCATAAGAATACAGGCGGCGAGGTGACTTGGGCCGATAAAGATGTCTGGTAGCACGACGCGCTCAAAGGCAGACGTGGTAATTGCAAA
>JBGCES010000021.1:0-2444 GCA_045106545.1 Saprospiraceae bacterium | reverse complement strand
TGATTTCATCACTATGCGAAAAAAGGTAAGTCATTTGCTGTTGTCCAGCGTTTTCATCAAAGCGTACTAAAATTTTCTCATCTCCTTCGGAATACATCCGAAAAGTATGCTGGTCAATGGGAAGTAAAGCGGAACGATAGTTTTGCTCAGGACGTGCATACCACAGTGTATCATTTTCTACATAAACCCGCCGTGAAGTCGCTGCTAAATGATCCCAATAGTTACCGCAGTAGGTATCTAATTTTGCTGATGGAATATCAATTTTAGGCATACTGGCAAAATCAAAAACAGCCGCTTCTGAAAATTGATCTTCTAATAAAACGTAAGCTGACATAATTGCCAAATATGCATTATAGCCCATACCCGAATTGCCCATTACAAAAGTCGAAACATCGCCATCTTCAAAGCGAAAATAGCCACAAGCGTAGCCGCCAATGCGCCCGTATTGCCAAAAGACATTATCCATGCCGCGTTCGCTGTGTAGGTATTCTTGCCCGACAGTCAGCGTTCCATTGGGTGGCGTAAACGTTTTTCCCAAATCGTTTTTGGCGGGCTGTTTGAATTTTTTAATTAATGCTGTATTAGATTTTGGATGATCCAAATGCTGAATCCACTTGGTATAATCATTAACATTCGTGTAAAGGTTAGTGAGACCAATCGTGCCTAGAGTGGGCATGTTTCGATGAAATGTACCTTCGTCATTTTGGTAAGCGACTGCACCGTTTTCGACAATTTGGTCGGTATTTCTAACAAACTCCGTGGTGTTCATTTGCAACGGCTCGAAGATGTTGGCTTTACAATATTCTTCAAAAGTTTGCTCGGTTACATTCTGGATAATTTCTACCAACAATGTAATGTTACTACGACTTACATTAAAGGCTGTCCCCGGTTGGTAATCCAGTTTTTGTTGTTGGCTGATAAATTGTAATGCCTCTGCGTGCGTTAGCTGATCATTGATGCGCCAACCTGCGAGGTATTTTAAATTAAAAAAATCAGAAATGCCGCTACAGTGATTCAATAAGTGATTAATCGTAACGACCTGATCGTACTGCGGCAATTGCGGTAAGTGTTGTCGAATGTCTTGATTTAATTGCAGTTTACCTTGTTGTTCGAGTTGTAAAATAGCGTAAGCAACAAAGGATTTGGATAAGCCACCCATGTTAAATTTCGTAGCTAAAGTATTGGGTGCGCCGCTGGCTAAATCCGCTGCGCCATATGCCTCTTGATAAACGACTTCATCGTTTTGTAGCATTGCCATTACTACGCCTGGATGACTAGAGTCTTGCCAGTTTTCAAACAATTTATCAATTGCGGCTCGGTGTTCGGAAGAGAGTTTCTTCTGGGCAACAGTAGGTAAGGAAAAAAGTAATAACAGCCCCAACAGTAGTGGAAATACGTTTTTTAAAGCGTTCATTTATTCAATTTTAGTTTTAGTAGACATTGGTAAATTGTGCGAAAAAAAGCCATCACAATTCTCCATATTATATTTCCACAATAATATGGGCTACGCTCTAAAATCTAATAAAATCAAAGGGTCAGAGTGTACAGGATTATAATTTTGGACAGATTTTGGGGTGAATTGACTTAAATAGGTATCGGATACCTCGCAGGTATCCGATACCTAAACTGCTACATTTTCACTAAATTCTCCATCACGACTTTCCCTGCATAGCGAGCAATCACGTAATAATTACCTGCCGCTAATTGCGCCACATTTACGTCCTTGGTAATTTCGCCGAAAGGCTTCTCAAAACAGGTAGTTTGTAATAATTTGCCATTTACACTTACAATTTGCAATTCTACTTCGCCCGATAAGTCATTCGCTAAAGTTAACGTAAACGCTTTTTGCACTGGATTAGGGAAGATAGTTAAAATGCCTTCGTTTGCAATCACTTCATCCGTGCTGGTTGATTTATCAAATTCGTACGCGCCTGCGTCGGGCATTTCATCGCGTTGAAACCCTTCGATGTCGGTTGCGGTTGCGCCTTCCGCTACGCCCGCATCAATCGCTGTACTACCTGCCACCAATTTATAGTCAAAATCATCAATTGACACAAATTCTACTTCCACTTCGCTTTGATCCATTGGGTGCGTTAGTAAATCTGCCATGCTGCCATTATGGTCAATATTTCCACCATTAGAAACGACAGTTGGTTGACCATCTTCGATGGCGTAATTTAATCCATCATTTTGGAAAATATTGTTTTGTAACGTCAATACTAATGAACCAGTGTCTGATTCCATCCATTGCGCAATCCCTGCGGCTAATTCACCTTCATTGCCTTGAAAAGTAGAATTGATCACGGAAACTGTTGCGTCGTTATCCGTACCTGCATTTACAGAAATAGCGCCACCCGTGCCCGCATCAATCCCAAAATTACTGGCAAAAACACAGTTAGAAATATTCGCATCTGGATCAATCAAATTTACTGCGCCTGCTTGAA
>JBGCES010000209.1:0-2689 GCA_045106545.1 Saprospiraceae bacterium | reverse complement strand
ACTTTTGTTACGCGCTCCTTGTACGTTGGTCTCCATTTCGATGGGATTCAGGGTTTCCCACAATTGTAGTGGTTGTCCATTTTTACAAGGGCATTCTTTTTTTAAAGTCGCTCCCGTGGAGGTTAGATCTTGTTGAACGGTTTGTACTTCTTGCGTACTTGCATCATCCGTATATTGTACTAAAAATTCTACTGCGATTCGATTGCCACCGCCAGTAGTATTATTCGCGGCAATACTTAAATCACATAACTCCCAATCGGTAGGATCAGCGGCGAGTTGGTGAGCAGACAATTCGATGGTTTCGCTAGCGGTTACAATTGGGGTTTGAGGTTCTATTTTTACATAAATCGTATCGCCAGGCGTTTGGTTTTCGATGGCAATCACATTTGGTAATACATTCAAATCTGCGGTAGTTAGAAGCGTCAAATTATCACATCCACCACTATAGGCAGAGATATTGGCAGCAAAGGAAGCGTTTACATTTTTAATTAAAAAACTACCCGTCGTAGGAACAATTATTTTTGCCCACGCCTGTTGTTCAGCAGCAGAAAGTTGTAGCGTATTGGTAAAATTTCCACAGGCTGCTTGATTTAATTGGAGAGATAGAGCGCTTTCACAATCGTTATTTGTACTTTTTAAATTGGCAAATTTTCTTACTAATAACTCGTCTTGATCTCGCTGATAGAGAACAAAAACTTGTTCATTATTACCTGCAATACTATTTCTTATTTCATTATTAGTGGTGGTTTGACTAATAGAAAACTCATTTCCTATCGCATCGCCTAGATTGTTAAAATATCTACCATAAGTATCATTATTATTAGGAGAATGGTAATAAGATATAAAGGTATTCCCATTATCAAATAACTTCGGCTCACCGTTAGTCGTAGTAATTAGAGCCTGATTAAAAGCTTTTTTAGCTACTTTGATCGTTCCGTCAGCATGGTACCACTGGGCGTAAAAATTTTGTATAGCATCAGCAATATTCATTTTTTCAGGCCAACAAATGACAAAATCACCGTGCGCGTTCATGTCAATACTTAATCGACCAGCTCCAATAATTTCCATACCTTCCGTCACCGAAAATTCAGTTCCTATGCGCGTCCCGTCAGCTGCAAAGCGTTGTACAAATATTTCGCCCTCAGCATCTGATTCATTTACCCGATTAATCCATGCTATAATGAAATTTCCCGCAGCATCCATCGCTATTTCACTCGCCTTGTTAATATTCGAAGTAGTCAAATTAACTCTAAATTCATCGCCGAGTGGCAAACCATCGGCAGAAAATCTTGCAGCCTGAATATTTTTAATACCAGTTGCTATATTGGTTTCCCAACTAACTGCAAAGTTTCCTTGTGCATCCATTGCAATATCAGCTGCGGTTTGATCAAATTGGATCAGTTGATTAACTTGAAATTCACTCCCTAACCTATTTCCGTCAATATCATATTGTTGGCCATAAATACCAATACCATTATTGTCTTGCTTGTTGCTTTGCCAAACCACTGTAAAATTCCCCGTAGGAGACATTGCGACTTTCCCTGCCCATTGTTTGTCGAACGTAAACGTATTTACTAAAAATTCATCCGTTCGTGCCGTACCATCTGCATTAAAAACACGACCGAAAACATTGAAATCTTCGCCCTCAACCCTCTCGTTTGTCCAGATGATGACATGATTACCATAGCGGTCACAAGCAATTTGAGGTATTTCGTCTCGATTGGCAGAAATAGTATTAATTAAATATTCATCACCAACAAATGCAGGTTGTGCATACATCTGTACGGCAAATAGAAAAGTAGAAATTCTAATCAGAAAACTAAGCGAGTTCCGCATTTTTGGGATTTTTATTCAAAAAAAAAGTCTTACCCAAATTTAAAAGTTTAACTTTAATCGTACTTGGACTTATCGTGCAAACATTTCTTTACCGCTATGCGACTGCCTAATAATTATCAAAAACTCATTTTAGTAATATGCTTACTTATCAACGTCGTAAGCATTCCAAGTGCGTTTACCCAATCCATAGAACAGCGACTGGAAGCAGTGGAAGAATATTTAGCAACGAATAAATATGATACGGCAATCAATGAATTAAAATCGCTCACTGCTTTAATCAACCAAGAAGAACAGCCCAAATTATGGACAACTGTCCAAACGAAATTGGGTGTATCTTATCAAACGACAGACAATTATGCGCAGGCAGAACAAGTCCTACAAGATGCCGTAACGTTTAGCGCACAACAATCAGAACAGGATTCCCTCACCGCATTACTTTGGCATAAGCTAGGTGTAAATAGCTACTACCAAAATGATTATGCTGATGCAGTAGATTTTTATGAAAAAGCATTGCAGCTTCGCCAGGAATTTTTATCTGCCGATCACATCGATATTATCAAAGGACAGCGCAATATCGGAACAGCTTGGCTGGAAGCTAAACAATTTTGGCGCGCTCGACCTGCTTTTGAAACTTCATTGCAACTACATTTGAATCGATCGGGGCTTGATTCAAGTCTAATCGCAAATACATATAGGGACTTAGGTTATACATTAACCCAATTGAACGATCTTGCACCTGCCAAAAAATACCTGTTTTCCGCACTAGAATTTTATACAGAACTGTATTTGGAAACTGCACCTTGGGAGATGAGTGCAATTTATCAGGACTTAACCAACTTATTTTTAGCTCAAG
>JBGCES010000208.1:0-12175 GCA_045106545.1 Saprospiraceae bacterium | reverse complement strand
CTTATATTTTCCGACACGATGGTAATCTCTGGACGCAGGATAAAATTATCCCTTCTATGGGAACTGCGAATGGTTTTTTTGGAGACGCCGTCGGTATCAGTGGCACTAAGGTGATTGTAGGTGCGCCCCAAGAAGAGAACCTAGAAGGAGCCGTCTATATTTTTGAAAATTCCTTTTTTAATTGGTCTGAAGTGGCAAGAATCAAAGCAGCCTCGCCAGGGATAATAAACCAATTTGGGCGTTCGGTCGATATTGAAGGTAATACGGCAATTATTGGCGAGGAAGGTTATGATTTAATTAAAAACGATGCAGGAGCGATCCACGTATTGGAACGCAGCAACGGCAGTTGGCAGACCACTCAAGTGCTGACTCCAATTCGTTCAGGTGCGGGAGCCAAATTTGGTTATAGGGTTAGTTTAAGTGGTCGGCACATCATTGGAGGTGCACCTCAAGATGATGAAATCGGTATTGGTGCGGATTCAGGTTCGGCGACGATTTTCGTGAAAAATAATGGTAGTTGGGAAGAGAAAAAGCGTTTAGCTGCTTCCGACGAAGCAGCGAGTGATCGCTTTGGTTGGAGTGTTGCCATTAGTGGCGAAACGGCAGTAGTAGGTTCTCCTTTACACGATGAAATGGACAGTAATGTTGGAGCAGCTTATTTTTTCGCTTGTCAACCCAATGATTGCTACAATCAACTCAATATTACGGGTAATTCGCCCGATAATTTCATTCCTGAAGGCGATTATTTAGCGGCGCAACATATTATTTCTAATGCGATTATTGATGCTGATTCTATGGTCGTTTTTAAGGCGGGGCAGTCGATTACGTTAAATAGTGGATTCACGGTCAGTGCGGGTGGGCAATTTACTGCGACGATTGATGCTTGTACGCCGCCAGCGGTTATTTGGAATGATGAAATTGCCTTACGAAACCATTTTAAAGAAGAACATTCGATTCAATATTCAAGTGAAGCAATTGAGTTATTTCCCAATCCCGTTGAGGATGTTTGTAACCTAAATTTTTCGCTACCCAACCGGGAAAAAGTATCGATACGCATCATTGATCAAATGGGCAAAACGGTACTAATTCCCTTAAACAATCAATACTTCCAGCAAGGAAAACATCGAGTACATTTTTCTACGTGTTCGCTTGCATTGGGGATGTATTTTGTCGTAGTTCAAATGAAGGATGAACAATTGGTAAAGCGTCTAGTATTGCAACGATAAAAGAAATTAGTTGAATAATTAATTCATGAACAAATTGCAACTCAAATACTACCAACTACTCTTCATTTCCATATAACTCTTCCAATTTCACCAAAGATTTCTCAACAATTTCACGCAAAACGGCTTCGTCAATATCAGCTAGTTTTTTAACATACAGGCAAGATTTACCTAATTTATGCTTTCCTATCCGACTTAATTCTTCTTCGAAATAATGCAAACCAGGCATGATATAAATCGTCAGATTTTGCTTACGCGGTGAGAAACCCACTTTCATCCAATCGCCTTCGCGACCACTTTTATATACATAATGATAAGTACCAAAACCAATGATCGAACCGCCCCACATCTTGGGTACTTCGTCCGTTATTTCGGTCAGAATTTCAATAATACGTTTGCTATCGACACGTTTCTTATCGTCTTCAATCGCGTCTATAAAGTCAGTAACACTAAGGTCATTGGGAATGGTTTTTAATTCTGCCATAGGGAAAGAATTTATTAGTTGTTATTGTTATAAAATTGAACTTTTCTACATCAATTTCATTACTATGTTACTCTACTAGCAATAATCATCTGCTTGAGTTAAATATAGTAATTTATGTTAGAAATTCTTCCGCTTTTTCCACTCCAACTGGTTGTTTTCACCAACGAAAACTTAAACCTGCACATCTTTGAGCCGCGTTATAAACAGTTGCTTAATGAGGCGGAACAGGAAGGCATTACATTTGGAATTCCAGCTTTTATCGACGGTAAATTGATGAACTTCGGGACAGAAGTAGAACTATTAAAAGTCGCTGACCGCGCTGAAGACGGCAAGTTGAACGTAAAAACCCGTGGAATAGGCGTTTTTGAAATGCGCGAATTCTTTCAAGTATTACCTGATAAATTGTATGGTGGAGGCAAAGTAGAACGCTTGAACGACGAATCAGTAGGTGATTTAGAGCGCAATGATGTTATTCTTGCTCATGTACAAAAGCTATTTTCCGTTTTAAAAATTGATAAAGATATTCCTGAAAATTCAATTCACTTCCGGGTTTTTGATATGGGACACCACGTTGGTTTTTCGTTGAAACAAGAGTATCAATTCCTCTGCTTACGCAGTGAGGTAGAGCGTCAGGAATTTATGTTGGCTCACCTAAAGCGGCTCATTCCCATCGTAGATGAAATGGAACAACTCAAGGAACGAGTGCGGATGAATGGGCATTTTAAAAATTTAAAACCGCCGAATTTTTAGTTGGTAGTTGGTAGTTAAGTTAGATTTTTTATACGTTTTAAAAATATGTTTTTTGTCTTTACTTTATTGATAATCAAGTAGTTATGTTATTTTTTATTTTGTTAAACAACTAATTATACTATGGGAAATTTTCGAGATCTAAAGGTTTATCAAAAAGCGTTCAAACTCGCGATGGATATTTTTCATACCTCTAAAACCTTTCCATCTGAAGAAAAATACAGTTTAACGGATCAAATTCGGCGAGCAACGCGTAGCGTTTGTAGTTGCATTGGAGAAGGTTACGGTAAACGCCGTTATCCTAAACATTTCATTAGCAAATTGACCGATAGCGATAGTGAAAATACAGAAACTTCCGTTTGGGCAGATTTTGCCATGTCTTGCAAATACATTTCTCGTGAAAAATACGACTATTGGCTACAAGAAACTACTGAAATCAGCAACCTACTCAACTATATGATTCAAAATCCAGAAAAATTCCGCCGCTAAGTTCGCGCAAGATAAAATTGAGACTACCAACTACTAACTTAACACTACGAACTCACCATGAAGATCCTCATCGTCGCTGCCACTCCCTTCGAAGTCGCTCCTTTACGCGAATATTTGGAAGCCAATTATACCAGTTCCATACCTTTTCATTATCAAAAAGAAGAACAAGAAATCATCCTACTCATCACAGGCGTGGGCATGACCAATACGGCTTTTCAGATGGGAAAAGCATTGGTGACCGAGCAATTTCAGTTAGCTATTAATGCTGGGGTTGCAGGCGCGTACAATCGGAATTTACAGTTAGGACAAGTAGTTAATGTGATTGAAGAGCGCTACGGAGATTTGGGTGTAGAAGAAAAAAATGGCGATTTTACCGATGTGTTTGAAATGGAATTAATCAACGGTAAGCAGGCTCCCTTTCGGGAAAATACACTACCTAACGATCGCGGCGCAGAGTTTGATTTTTTACCTAAAGTTAGAGGACTTACGGTCAATAAAGTCCACGGTTTTGCAGGAAGCATCAGTAGGATCAAAGCAAAATATCAAGTAGATATTGAAACGATGGAAAGTGCCGCCTTTTTTCAAGCTTGTCTAACCGAAGAAGTGCCTTTTTTGGGTATTCGCGCCATTTCTAATTACGTTGAACCACGCAATCGGGCGGGTTGGAAGTTGGCGGAGGCGATACAGAATTTGAATACGGTATTGATTGCTTCTTTGCAGAGTTTGGGTTGATTAATTGGAACACAGATTTAACAAGATCAAACGGATTTTTGCAGATTTTTTGACGCAGAAAGACGCTGAGGACGCTGTTTTTTTATATTTTCTCGCTCGCGCAGGGTCTCCGACCTGTGTGCTTAAATTATTAATACCTTTCTATCTATTGCGCCGCGCAGACGTTTTTTCAAACGTCTCTACTGTCTCGATCGTGCTGTGTGTTCACATTATAATATACCTAATCTAAAATCTGCTGCAATGCGCGTAGCGGCTGAATTAGTTTACCCGTTTCAGTCGTATTTTTGGTATCAATACCCGTTTGATTTAAAATCTGATAAACCTCCTCCGTAGTCATTTCTGGATTAATACTTTTCATCATCGCCACCAATCCTGAAACGTAAGGTGTCGCCATGGAAGTACCATTGTAAGCAGCGTATTGATTACCTGGAATCAAGGAATAAATATTCACACCAGGCGCGGCGATTCCCATATCTACGTCATTGATATAATTAGAAAACATCGCGCGTTGCAACTGGTCATCGATCGCCGTTACCGTAATCGCTCCCCTACTATTAGCAGGAGCATAATCTTTTGCATTGCGATTGGAATTACCCGCTGCGACGATTACAATTGCGCCTTTCTTATTCGCGTATTTAACTGCCTTTTCGTACGCTCGTTGCTTACTATCACTTGACCGTCCACCCAGCGACATACTAATTACATCTGTGCCCGAATCAGCCGCTTCGATGATGCCTTTAATGATGCCTTGCTGCGTACCGATACCGTAAGAATTTAAGACTTTAATACTCGTTACTTCCACAAAATCACTATTTAAAGCATAAGAGGCAATACCCAATCTGTTGTTAGAAACTGCCGCTGCGATACCTGCGCAGTGCGTACCGTGACCTTTGGGATCGTCATCATATTTTTTCTGGGTAGAAACGTAATTAGCCGCAATATCTTCGTGTTTAGCATCAATTCCAGTATCTAGAATCGCTAAACGTGCTTTTTTGAAAGGACGCAAAGGCGTTTTTTGTAAAAAAGTATAAAGTTCGTTCATCTTCATGGGCGTAAAACCCCAGCTGAATTCTAGACCTGGATCGTTGATCGTGAAGTTGGTTTTATTGATTACGGGACGCGATTCCATATCGTCTAGCGTGATGTATTCGTTGTTTTCGATGTAAAAATGTTGCGCCCGACTTTGTACATCATATATAAAATTATCTAAAGTCGATTCATCTGTTGTGTCATCAAAATCAATGACATAAAAATCATCTAAAGTCGTTTGAGCAACATCATTTGGAGAGAATGCTTTTTCATATGTAAATCCATACTGTTCCTGAAGCAATTTTAATAAATTTAAATCCTGCGAATTTGCTATTTCTACTAAAAACTCTCCATCTTCAGCTAATCCATGTACAGGTAAAAAAGGTCGCGCTTCTTCTATTTGTGCATCCACATCTTCCATCACACCAACCTCTAAACTACTCGACAAACGCGGCAATACAAACGCTTGTAATACAATAATAATCGCAATGACTACCGGAAAAGACAACAAACGCTGTCGGGTTAAAATCGTTCCTACTATTCCTACCCCACCAAGCACTAATAAATCCCGAAAGGCAATGCCAAATTTAGTCGCTACATCCAAATGATCTACCGCAAACATCTGCACAACGTACACCAAAACTGCCCCTGCGAGCATCACCCGAAATAATTTAGCTAAAGTTTCGTTTTTTTGCATCAGAAACCAACTGAGTAAAGCAGTGATGGCAATCGAAAATGTGATAAAATAAAGCATATTATTAAGTTTTTTATTAGAAGGCTTGTACGCACCGGTCGGAGACACTGCGCGAGCACACAAAGCGAAGCGCTACAAGATAAAGCAGATTCAGCATTTATTGCCAAAATTTTTTGGGATAAACAGTGCCTAAATCGTCATTTAACATAAGTTAACGAATAGTCGGCAATGCATTTGCGTTATTATGTAAACTAACGTTTAATATCATCCTTTTATTAACCACACAAACCTCTTTTAGACCAAAGTGTTGGTTGTTTTGACGAAAAAGCGGTTTTATGTCACTACACTTAGTATTGGCCGAAAAATAAATTTACCCCGAAATTCTTCGGGGCAGGCTATTCTGATTTTTCGGCGTTTCTTAGGATAAAAAATAATTATGAAAAATATCTTATTAAATATCATTTGTCTATTGCTGTCGGTAACTGCCTTCGGGCAAACTTCCGACGAATCAGGTAAATCGGGACAAATAAAAATCAACGGCGAGATTTTGACGTGGATGATCGATGATTCGGGGGATACCCTTTTACTGGCGAGTCTAGATGAAATGTCGATTTCTTCACCCCGCAAATTTGAAAACCGCAATGATTATCGACGCTACCAGATTTACAAACGCTATGCATTGAAAGTATATCCTTACGCTGCCAAGGCGATCCGAATTTTTCGGGAAACCGAATATGCGACGGAAACGATGAATAAGCGCAAGCGTAAAAAATACATTAAAAAATTGCAGAAAGAGCTTCATCGAGAATTTGAAGAACCATTAAAGAAATTGACTAAGACGCAAGGTAAAATAATGGTTAAGATGATTGAAAAAGAGCTGGACGTACCGATGTACAGCTTAATCCGAGATCTGCGAGGCGGCTTTACCGCGACTTATTGGAGTACTTTCGCAAGGCTGTATGGACATCGCTTAAAGGATGGTTACACAGCTGGAGAAGACCAAATTTTAGATGCGGTATTGAATGATTTGGACATTTCTTATGAGGTGAAGAAGAAGTAAATAGTACGCACTGGTCAGAGATACGGCGCGAGCGACTGTAAAATTTAAGCAAGCTCTAAATCGTGTGATTGTCAAATTGTTAAATGGTGTTTGCCGCGCTCACAATTCAACAATGACACTATTTGACAATCAAAACACGATTATTAAGAATGAAAACATAGATTTCAGGACATTATATCCAAAGATTTGGTATGCTCCACGTTTTCCATTCTCAATATGATACCTCTACTTCATTTTAAAAACCTGAATTTTCCCAGCGCCCTTTTTTCCTTCACTAGAAATATAGAGCGTTCCGTTTTTAGCGAAAGCGAGTCCTTCTGGCTGGCGATGAATTTTTTTATCCAGTTTTTCAATGTGGAGCATTTGTCCTTGTGGATTGAGTACAATGAGCAGCTTTCCAACTGAAGAGGTCACATAAATATTAGCCGTCTGCGGATGAATCGCAACTGCGGATGGGCTGAAGCCGAAATAAGATTGCGAAGGGTCAATTTTATTACTGAACTGTTCCAGTTTTTTAACGGCATCTCCGACGCCCAAAAAAGTCATAATGTCCTCTTGACTAATCGAAAAAATGGGTTCCATATCTACGGTATGGGTCGCCAAATCAAAACTGTAAATGTGTTTGTGCATATCATAATCTTCTTTCCCATTTCCTTTACAAGCCATCAATAGCCGATTATTTTTATCATCATAAGCCAGTCCTTCCACGTTGTGACTACTATCTAAGTGGTCATTAAACTTATTGACCTCCAAGTCATCTTCGTCTCTTTCGTTAGGATTTTCAATCTCGTAAAGCGTTCCAGTGCTTTTTAAAACGTAAATCCGTCCATTAACCATTTCTATGCCTTCGTAGTCACCATCTTTATGAAATCTAAACTGACGTTTTACCTTACCTGATTTAGTACTTAGGTAGAAAACATCGCCTTCTTCATCTTGCACAGCGATGAGCCTTTTCCCATTCGAGGAAATATCTAAACCTGAAATTTCGTCTAGTTCGGAAGGCAGTTTGAAAGTTTTTTTAGGCTTTTTTAAATCGTAAGGTAATTGAAAGGCGATGGCTTCGGTAGGAAAGGAATCGCGCCATAGAATCGCACCCGTTTCGGTGTCGTTCTCCGTCGCTTGACAGCTAAAAAAGGAGAAGCAAGTTATAATCCAACAGAGGTAGTACATAGTAGAAGTCACGTTTTAAAAGAAGATCAAAAATACAAAAGTGTAAACGAACAAAGTAGAAAAAATCTTTTAGCAGTGATTACTATTATTCTGATTAGGGAGTGCCTTAACTTTTGAGAAAATGAGAACTCATCTCAGGCTAAAATCTTACTCCCACCCAAATGCCGTTCGCATTTTATTATAGATTTCTGTATTTTCATATACCCCCCGAAACAATTCTGCCCCTGGTCCATAAGCAAATATGGGCACCATCGTAGCGGTATGTCCATTAGAGGTAAAAGCCGTTTTTATTTCGCCCATTTCAGAACCAGGTTGTAATGCAAGTCCACCCGTTTCATGATCGGCGGTAACAATTACTAGCGTTTCTTTATTTCGCTTAGCAAAGGTGAGTATTTTACTAACTGCACGTTCAAAATCAAGTATTTCATTAATAACCAACTCTCCTTCGTTCGCATGTCCAGCCCAATCAATTTGCGATCCTTCTACGAGCATGAAAAAGCCTTCTCCTTGGCTATGGCGGCTGAGATAATTCGTACCGAGGCGACATGCATAAGGTAAATAATCGCGTCCCTGTGTGACAGGTAAAGGCTCCCGATCAGCAGTAAAATAGAAAAAATTGCGCCGCACACTAACGGGTACTTCCGATAATGGAATATCTAAAAAACTAGCGACTTGATAATTGCGTAATAATAATTCCTTGATTAAATTCTTCTCGTCGTCTCGTCGTTCAAAGTATTTTTTTCCACCCGCAACAACAAAATTGACTGGCGTTTTCACAAAATCTTCTGCGATCCTTTCGTGCATCACGCGCAGTGGTTGGTGTGCATAAAATGAACTTGGAGTAGCATGGGTAATCGTAGAGGTAACAACAATCCCTGTGGATAAACCCCGCTTGATGGCTTCTTCCATGATAGTTGACTGCGGTAGAGTATCTTTATTCATCCCGATGGCGCCGTTGTACGTTTTTACGCCCGTAGAAATCGCCGTTGCGCTGGCTGCGGAATCTGTGATCAAATCACTATTAGAAGCCGTTTTTTGTAATCCAATGACAGGAAATTTTTCTAATGCTAATTGATTACGATTGCTGTACATTGCTGCGGACAGCTGCGATAAGCCCATACCATCTCCAATCATTAACACTATATTTTTTGGCAATTGGGGAGTTACTTGCGGAGCACTTGCACTGCTTCCAGCAGTTTTACACTGTACGGACAAACCAATAATAAGCAACAAGCCGTAAGCCGTCATTTTGGTCACCAAACTAAATTTTCTATCTCTGCCAAAGGGTTGTCGCATTGTAAATAAATAATTGCTATATCGGAATTAAATACCGTTAAAATTAAATAAAAAATTCTTTATTCTGTTTTGAAATTAAATTTAGTACAAAATTGGAATATTATCCTTTTTGATTGTACTTTTGCGTCAACAATTTTTCACTTTTGATGTTGTATAATAAATACAAATCAAGAACACCTGAAAGTCTAAATCTTTTAGCTGTTTTTTTCTATAAAAAAAATTACGGTTCAGCTTTTACAAATCGTGTGCTTACCTCTATAGACACACTAACGATTATTTAACAGAAACGTTAAGTATTGTATAATAGCGTGTGGTAATCAAAAATTAAAACATTGATAATCAATTAGTTAAAAAGCTTAAAATGGATAAATGAAATTATCAAAAATGTAATCTATCATTTCATTCTTCGAGATTTCATCCATGTTCATCGAACAAAGCCGCAGATGTTGCAACTTCCGTACATCTTGCTTGTCGTATAAGCAACCTCCTTGATTATTTCATTTTTTAAATTTTGAACACCATGTCTTCGCTGAACACCGACTCTTATAAATTATATTCTACACAAATGAAGCGTTACACAAGTTACATTTTATTGGTACTCGCAGTATTTTTATTTAGCAACCTTCAAACTATTGAAGCTGCACCATATAATGGCGAAAATAGTTCAATTTCTGAAAATACTTCCTCCGTGCCTTCTATTTTTAAGTCACTCCAGCGAGAAGATGTCTTAAATCTTACGATTGAAGGTAATTTTACGGAAATTATTGATGGCGAAGGCAAACGCAAATATCAACCTGCGACTTTTACTTATGAAGATGAGCAAGGAGAAGAAGTTAAATGGGACATCGAGGTGCGTCAACGTGGTAAGTCTCGTCGCCGCTACTGTGAATTTCCTCCTTTAAAATTACGTTTTTCGAAGGAAGATTTAGCCACATCTGGTCTAAGTAGTTTTCATACCTTAAAATTAGTTACTCACTGTCAGGGAGATGCAGCGGTTGCTAATGAAACATTGCTACGTGAATATTTAGCTTACGAGCTTTTTAACGAAATTACAGATTATAGCTATCAGGTGCAATTGGTTCAGATTACTTACCGCGATAACTCAGGTAGTTTTAAAAAATTAAAGCGCTACGGTTTCATTATTGAAAATAATCATGAAATGGCAGCTCGTATAGACGGAAAAATCAATGATGTATTAAATGTTGCTTCCCAGGATCGCCACTCGCAAGTCGAGGCACAAACCGCTCTTTTCCAATACATGATTGGTAATCAGGATTGGGATATGAAATTCGCTCGTAATATTAAATACGTAAAAACGAGCACTAGCGATGACCTGCTAGTCATTCCTTACGATTTTGATTTTTCAGGTTTAGTGAATGCATCTTATGCAAAACCAAATCCCGATTTCAAATTGATGAGTGTACGAGAGCGTATATACTTAGGCAATCAAGCTGATGTTCAGTCTATTAAATCCGCCTTAGTAGCGTTTAACGCGAAAAAAGAGGCAGTTATGCAACGAGTGAATGAGTTTAAGAAATTGAATCGGGAAGCAAGGTATGACATCATAGACTATTTAGATTCTTTCTACCAAATCGCTAATTACGATGATATTTTTGGTCAGCCCACTTTAGAAGTGAATGACACTCCTATGCCGATAGACAACGGAAAAGATGATTAGTTTTTTATAGAAGATAATTTATTCAAAAAGCGAATAGTACATAAGTACTATTCGCTTTTTTCGTTAGTTGACAAACTCTACAATACTAGATTCTGGAAGATTTGTCAAACAATTTTGGTTCTTCAACAAATTTTGCATTTTTCGAGTAATGTCTTTCAGACATTGTTCGTATTTTAAAGTTAATACGTGCGATGTCTCGAAGACATCGTACGAAAGCACTTTATACTTTGCAAAATTTGTCAAAGAACCACAATTTTTTTATAAAATACCCCAATAGTGAAAGGGCAGTAACTCATCGTTACTGCCCTTCACTAAACAACTTCTATTGAGATAAAGGCTTGCCAAATGGATAGAGATGATTCCCAATTTTAGGCGAAACATCTGTGGTAAATTCTTAATATTATTTATTTTTAAATAAATATTTATTAATTTTATTAAACATTGAATTACAACGTTAGATACATTTATTATTTTACAAACATTATTCCAAAAGCTAATACTGCTCAGATTAATTCTGTTAATTCTTTTGGAAAAAGTTACTTAAAAAAATAAAATTTAGCTGCTCAAATCTTCTAAAGCATTGGTTTAGTGTGAATTGAGTTCGTTAGTATTATGATTAAGTTTTTTTACAAATAAATATTATTTTTGTGCTACCAAATTATAATCAACCACCACATTTAAGTTAACTCGCAACATGTCAACACAATCTACATCCCATATTCTCATGGTACGCCCTGCGCATTTTGGTTATAACCAACAAACAGCGGTGAATAATGCGTTTATGAAACAGCCTGATAAAAAAGAAATTAGTAATATCGCCGAACAAGCCGTACAAGAATTTGATGATTTTGTCAATCTATTGCGAGCCGCAGGGGTGAATGTGCTCGTGATTGAAGATTCTGATACGCCAGCCAAACCAGATGCAGTCTTTCCCAATAATTGGATTACCACCCATCCAAATAATGCGGTGATCACTTATCCAATGTTCTCACCACTGCGCCGTCTCGAACGCCGCGATGAAATCATTGATATTATCGAGCAGCAATTTATTATTTCAAAACGAATTAGATTAGAAAAATACGAAAAGGAAAATCGTTTTTTGGAAGGAACGGGAAGTATCATCTTGGATCGCCCTAACAATCTCGCCTACGCCTGTGTAAGCGGGCGCACTGATGAGCAATTATTTTACGATTTCTGTAAATATGTTGAATATCAACCCGTTTTGTTTCACTCTACCGACCAGAATTCATTTCCTGTTTATCACACTAACGTGATGATGGCAATGGGTACGCAATATGTCGTCATCTGTATGGAGAGCATCACCGATCCCGACGAAAACAAGCGGTTGAGAGAGTTATTCAAGCAAACAGGCAAAGAGATTATTGATTTAACCCACGAGCAGATGAACTCTTTTGCTGGTAATATGCTGGAAGTACAAAATGCTAATGGCGATACGCTATTGGTTATGTCAGAACAAGCTAATCATTCGTTGGATGATCAGCAAATCCTTCAAATCAGCAACTATACGGATATATTGTACGCGCCTATTTACACGATAGAAAAATATAGTGGT
>JBGCES010000207.1:0-5586 GCA_045106545.1 Saprospiraceae bacterium | reverse complement strand
CTATCACTTCTTCGCTGATACTAACCAAAATGGAGTAGTGGATAATGGAGAAAGTTTACAAGATGGAACAAGTGATACCTATACGACCAATACTTTAAGTAATGGCGACGTCCTTAGTGTTTTTATAGGCAATTGTGCTATCGTGGCTACTGCCACTGTCGTAGTGGATAATCCACCCACTTTGATAATAGATGATCCTGCTGCAATTTGTCCTCCGGTTACAGCTGACCTCACCGCAGCAGCGGTAACGGCAGGAAGTGATGCAGGTACATTGGCTTACTTTACGGATGTAGCGTTAACCAATGCCGTAGGCGATCCCACCCAAGTTCCAATTGGCACTTACTACATCAGTCTGACCGCAGCGAATGGTTGTGTCAGTTCAGGAGTAGTGACCGTTGCTCTTGAAAATGGTTGTAATAATAACCCTGGAGCGGCTTTAGCTTATGATGGCAATGGCGATATTGTAACCGTAGCGGACGATCCTTTATTAGATTTGACTTCTGAGATAACGATTGAGTTTTGGTGCAAACCCAATGCAAACGCCAGCGGCTATCAAATTTATGTCATGAAGGCAGGTTCAGGTGGCTGGGGTGGTGGCTATGGTATGGTTACTAATGGCAGTGGAAATCTACATTTCATGCCGACGGGCTGGTTTGGTAGTGGACACATTAACACTTCATATAAACTACCCGCTGATCAATGGGTACATTTAGCGGCTACCTATGATGGAACGACTTCTAAAATATACCTCAACGGTGTAGAATCATTTAGTGCATCTACATCTGGTGCAACTATCCCACAAAATAATCTAGTGATGGGAATCGGCGGTGATTATGGGGTGTCAAGTTACAGTTTCAGTGGCTCAATGGACGAAGTACGTGTTTGGAATAAAGCATTAACGGTGGCTGAAATCCAAGCCAATATGAATTGCGAAATTCAAGGAGGTACAACAGGTTTGATTGTAAATTATCACTTCAATCAAGGTGAAGCAGGTGAAGATAATTCAAGCCCTGCCGTCAACACATTGGACGACGATAGTGGAAATAATTTGGATGGAGCATTAGGTAATTTCAGTCTAACGGGAACGGCGAGTAATTGGGTTGCACCAGGCAGTCCCGCTAGTGGAAATGCTTGTGTGGACAATGAAATAGAAGTACTTGGTGGAAGTCCCCTGACATCAATCACTTCAGGAGATACAATTCCTAATTTGAGCGACGGAACGGACTTTGGTACACAGGGGATTAATGGAACAGCTAGCCAAACCTTTACGATTCGCAATACAGGCTCCGAAGCATTGATGCTAACGGGGAGCCCAATTGTAGAAATAACCAATGATGTAGCAGGCGTATTTAGCGTCTCTACTCAGCCAAGTGCGGCGAGCATTGCGGCAAACGGAAGTGACTTAACCTTTACGGTCGATTATACGCCAACCACTTTAGGTAATTATACAGCAATGGTTAGTATCGCCAACGATGATAGCGATGAAGATCCTTACACGTTCGCTATTGCTGGTACAACACCTGGCTGTGATTTCGTAATTGATAGTGTAACGCCAACGGATCAATCCTGTCCAAATGTAATCGATGGAACGATTACCGTTAATGCGACTTGTAATAACTGCGTCAACGGCAATAGTGATTTGCGCTATGCAATTAATGGCGGAACGCCACAAGCGAGTAACATTTTTAACAATCTTGCGGCGGGCAATTATAGCGTTACCGTGAGCAATGTGAATGGCGGAACTTGTACGGCTAACGAGATAGTCACCGTGGGTGATAATGCACCAAGTGCCAGTGCTTTTGTGCTGACCTTTGAAGTTGTAGACGACAACGATCCACAGACTACTAATGACTTTTTGATAGAATTGGTTAATAGTGCAGACTTTTCTGGTGCATACCAAGTGGATTGGGGTGACTGTTCAGTAGATAATACTACTTATCAAGATGCTGCTACGCATACTTATGCTGCTCCAGGTGTATATACTATCAGTATTACGGGCGATTTTCCTGCTCCAGAGTTTGCTTTTTCTAGTACCAAAGAGAAGTTGAAAACTATTGAGCAATGGGGAACGCAGCAATGGACACGTATGGCAAACGGCTTTTCGGGTTGTACCAATATGACTTATAATGCTACAGATACTCCAGATCTATCCTTTGTGACTAACATGTCTTTTATGTTTAGCAGCGCAACTGCTTTTAATGGAAACATTAGCACTTGGAATGTGTCCAACATAACTGATTTTCAGAGCATGTTTGCGCAAGCGAGTTCTTTCAACAAAGATATCAGTAGCTGGAATATTACTAATGGTACTACCTTGACTTCCATGTTTAATAATGCGACTTCATTTGATCAAGATTTGGGTAATTGGAATGTCGCTTCCAATGCAGATTTAACTAGTATTTTTGCTAATTCAGGCCTTAGTACAGCCAACTATGATGCGACATTAACGGGATGGGCAAATAAAACGACTCCTGCTACCAACGTCAATATGACCAACCAAAGTGGTATGCTATACTGCGAAAGTGCTACAGACCGTGCTGATTTACAAGGTATTCGAGGTTGGATAATCAACGGTGATACTGATGACTGTAGCGAAGGCGCATTTATCACGACTTGGGAAGTCATGACGAGTGATTTATCCATTCGTATTCCAGCTTTGAGTGGTGGTTATAACTACTTTGTAGATTGGGGAGATGGCATGACTGACGCTAATCAGACCACAGCTGCTACACATACTTACGCCGCAGCTGGAACTTATACGGTGACGATTCGCGGAGCATTTCCACGATTATATTTTTATAATCAAGCGGATCAAACAAAAATTCGTACGATTGAACAATGGGGTGACATTGCGTGGAGTACTTTCTATTATAGTTTTCATAACTGTAGCAATCTGACTTACAACGCTACGGATGCACCCGATTTAAGTAACGTAACCGATATGCGTTACGCCTTTGGAGGAAATACTAATTTTGATGGAGATTTAAATAATTGGGATGTAAGTAATGTCATCTATTTCAGCGGAATGTTTAACCAAACGGATGTATTTAATAGTCCACTGGACAATTGGAATATGTCAAACGCAGAGGATTTGTCTAATATGTTCCGTGATGCGAAAGGCTTTAATCAACCACTGGCGAGTTGGGAAAGTGCCACTAGCACACTGGCTAATGTAACCTCCATGTCTAGTATGTTTTGGGGAGCTACGCTCTTCAATCAAGATGTGAGTACTTGGAATGTTTCGAATGTGAATAATATGTATGCAATGTTCTACATTGCGCCTGCTTTTAATCAACCGTTAGCCAATTGGGAACGTACGGGAAGTACGATGGCGAATGTGGCTAATATAAACTACATCGTTTACGGCGCAACTGCTTTCAATCAAGACATTAGTAATTGGAATATCACGGGCGCAACCAATTTCGCTCAAGCAATTTATACTTCAGGAATAGACAATACCAACTACGACCGCTTGCTTAATGGCTGGGGGAGTCAAACGGTTCAACCGAATCAGACGCTTTACGCTTATAACTTAAATTACTGTGCGGGCGAACCTGGACGAAATACCCTCACAGGCGCACCTAATAATTGGATAATCAACGACGCAGGACGTGCTTGTGATACCGATGCTTTTACTACGACTTGGACAATACCTGCTGATGATTTGACTTTGCAATTCCCTATTTATGGTACTAATATGACCATCGACTGGGGAGACGGTAACATCAGTTCTAATCAATCGAGCTTGCCTTCACATACCTACGCTAATGCCAGCAATTATACCATCAAAGTGAATGGTAATATTTCCCAAGCATACTTTGCATGGCGTGGCGATAAAGACCAAATTCAAACTATCGAACAATGGGGAACGACGACTTGGTCGAGTATGAATTACGCCTTCGCTGGTTGTACGAATTTGACTTTAAATGCAACGGATAATCCTGATTTATCCAATATCACGACCTTGTATTACACTTTTGCTGATGCACCTAATTTTACGGGCGACTTGAGTGGTTGGAATGTCAGCACCGTAACAGATATGTACGGCACTTTCCGTGGCGCCACTTCTTTTAATAGCAATATCAGCAGTTGGGTAGTGGATAACGTAACGCGAATGTCCTACGTCTTTGCGAATGCGACGAGTTTCAATCAAGACCTTAGCAGTTGGAAAGTAGATAACGTAACGCAAATGCAAGCGATGTTCCGCGACGCGAGTAGTTTTAATCAAGATATTAGCGGTTGGAATACGAGTCAGGTGACCGATATGGCTTATCTATTTCAAAATGCCGCTGCTTTTGATCAAGACTTAGGTGGTTGGGATATTACGCAATTACAATCGCGTTACTCACTCTACCTCGCATTGCTTGGAACGAATATTAGTACCGCTAATTATGATAATATTTTAATTGGCTGGGAAGGACAAGCTGTGCCTAATGGCTTGCTGATTAATACAGATTTGACGTATTGTGCGGGTAAAGACGCGCGAGCTGCATTAGTTCGGGAGCATAGTTGGCAGTTTTATGGTGATGGACGGGATGTTAATATTTGCCCAGGCGCACCATTTGTTACTACTTGGAAGACAACGGCAGCAAATGAAACGGTTACGATTTATACAAATAGCTACTCCGATTATAATTACAACATAGATTGGGGCGATGGACAAACGAATAGCAATCGCACGGGTGGAACTACGCACGTTTATTCACAACCAGGTGACTATCAGGTTTCGATTACGGGAGATTTTCCTCAATTCTTAGCGGCGAATTTCTGGCAAGATGCAGCAAATGCACGTCGTCTGATGAGTATTGACGAATGGGGAGAAGTAGAGTGGGAATCCATGTATGCGGCTTTCGCTTACGCGGAAAATATGGAATACAATGCTATTGATTTACCTGATTTGAGCCAAGTTTATAGTACCGCTTACATGTTCTACGGCGCGAAATCATTCAATACAAACTTGAATGATTGGGACATCTCTAAGATTTATAACATGTCAGGCATGTTTGCGCAAGCGACTAGTTTCAATGGTAACTTGAGTAAGTGGGATATGACGAATGTCCTCTATGTTTCAAGTATGTTTAACGGCGCGACGAGTTTCAATCAGGATATTACAAACTGGGAAACGGGTAATATGCGCTGGATGTATGCGATGTTTTATGGCGCGACCAATTTTGACCAAGATTTGAGTTGGTGGGATTTTTCTGGCTTGGACGATCGTTACCCTCAATGGGCATTAGCTTACGCTTTTGGTTATTCAGGTATGGATACGGATAATTATGATGACTTATTAATTCGCTTACGCGAACAAGCAGATGAATTACCAATGGGTATTAATCTGGGAGCACGTGATCTGACCTTCTGCTTAGGTGGACCAGTTCGGAGTCAATTAATTAATGATTATAATTGGACAGTAATAGATGCTGGCGTTGCTTCAAATTGTTTCCTTCAGCCCGATCCTACAAATCAACTAGGCGAAACAACATCAAATCCTGCTACAGAAGAAGTATTGTTGTACCCAAATCCAACTAGTGAGGTAATTACTATCTTATTCAATCCAGAACAGCAATACGAACGCGTAACGATTAC
>JBGCES010000206.1:0-8906 GCA_045106545.1 Saprospiraceae bacterium | reverse complement strand
GGAAGTATCTTCAAGATACTTCCTATCTATCTGCGGTTATGATCAACGGATTTGAGCCACTACCGGTATTTATACTTCTTTCGATAATACATTCAAGGTTAGTAAAAATCAAAGAAATCAATGAAAATAAGAGGTGAAATTCAGAAATTAATTAAACGAAAGAAATTTGCTAGGGTAACAAGAAAATATGCCAAGGGTAGGTCGCAGATTGAACGTGGATACTTTTTAAAAGCATCAAAAGAACTTGCTATTCTTCAAGAATGTGATGACTTTCAACTTGAAGGTTCTGTCGTTTTTCCAATTGAACAAATTGAGAAGATTCGTTATAATAGAAATGATGCTTTTTATGATAAAATAGTGACTAAAGAAGGGCTAAAAACTCAACTAAGAATGAATGTCAAAGTTGATATTTCAGATTGGGTTTCACTTTTCACAGAATTTAAAGAAAATCAGAAAGGAGTTATTATTGAATGCGAGAGCAGAGATTTTAGTGACTTTTTAATTGGTAAAATTGTTAAGATTAGTAAGAAAAAGGTATGGATTCATAATTTTAATGCGCAAGGAAGATTAGATGGCAAACCTTCTAAAATAAAGCTTAAAAATATAACGCGAGTTACTTTTAATGATCGGTATATAGAGGTTTTTGAAAAATATGTAAAGTGATGCAGATAAATGGCTCTAAATGAATTCACTTGGTAAAAAGGTATCGGATACTTTTTATTCAAACTTAAAGTGATGATTTTATTTACTTCCTACGATTTTGCAAATACAAAATATCCGATACCTCTTACTTGATCACCAAATGAAATCATCGAGAACCTTTTCTTTATTTATATTTAATGATATTTCCTGTCCTTTCGAAGAAAGTTCTACTCCTTTTCATTTCTATACTTAATTCGTTTCCTTGAAGCAGAGGATTAAAACTTTTCATCTCATTAAAATTTAATGATTTCAACCTCTTTTCTAACTCAAAAGTTGAATTTATCCTTTTGGTAACTAAAAATTCCGTTTTATACTGCCCTGAAGATTTAATGTTGATTATTGATACAGAATCAATTAATTTTTCATTTTCATCAATCCAATAAAAATACTCGTGAGAAACTTTTCTATTTTTGAAATAATTCTCAGAAATAAATCCCTCTCCAAATTGGTTGTAATAAATTCTCAATGTATCAAGAGTAGCTTCATTCTCAACTTCCTTGTTTTGCTCAATTATAGAAGTTAATTCTCCTTCATATCCTTTAGGAATTAAATTTAAAATCACCAGTTCTTCCTTTTTTATTAATCCATTGCAACTCAAGGTTGCAAATACTAAAATAAAAAGGATTCCATTGATGAAATTAGTTTTCATATTCTTTATGGTTTGGGTGTTTTCCTGTATTTGAAGATAATTAATAGATGTAAGCTAATATTGTACTCACCTAACCTATCTGATCATGGAACTAAAGGCATTAGTTTGTTTGAATTTTCTCCCGATGCGCCCGATCATTCAATTTCACCGCCACAAACTCCTCATTTTCCAATTCAAACTGATACAACCCAGTATTTGAATGCTTAAAATCATCCATTTCCGAAAGCGGACGATTTAGCAAAACCGTCATCATACAGCGCATCGCGCGACCGTGTGAAACGACTAAAATATATTCCTCTGGACGACGCAATAGTTGGTTTTTAAATTCTACCATGCGTTGCTGCATTTCTGCGGCACTTTCTCCACCTGTGATGCGACTATCAAATAGTCCATTACGCCAGTCTTGCATCAGTTGTGAATACTCCTCACGGTCGGTAGGTGTTCCTTTTTTTCCTTCGTGAATGCCCCATGAAATTTCGTTGATTTCTGACATTTGTTCCCACGTGATTCCCACGTCAAGGAAAGGCTGTGCTGTTTCGTGCGTTCGTTTCAAGCGAGAGGTAATCACTATTTCAAACGGCACGTTTTTATACATTTTATGGAAAGCTGCTGCTTGGGCGCGACCCGTATCGTTCAAGCTAGAATCCACGCCACTGCCTTGGACAATGCCGTTTAGATTCATGTCTGTTTGTCCGTGACGGATGATGTAGATGTGTTTTTTCATATCATTGGAGGACAGACATTCCTGTCTGTCAAGTTAAAGCGGAAAAATGGAGAACAGACACTCCTGTCTGTCAAGTTAAAGCGGCAAGAAGAGAACATGCACTCCTGTCTGTTACGAAACGTGAGCGGCACGACAGACAGGAATGTCTGTCCTCCAGGGCTAATTCTTCACCACTGGCAGCGACATATAACCGCGAAATTTCTTATCCTCCTCAAATACCACATCCTCAAAATCAGTGACAACATTATAAATCGTATCTCGTTCCAATGGCTTACGTCCTACGCGTCGAATCAGCGTCACCAAATCCTTTGTACTCAAAGCTGGATTTTGCTCTTCTGCGCCCGCCATCGAATAGATTTTAGTCGTATCGTCGATCGTTCCGTCGATGTCATCTACGCCAAAAGCGAGCGACATTTGCGCGGTCGTACGTCCGATCATCGGCCAGTAGGCTTTGATGTGGTCGAAGTTATCAAGATAAATCCGCGCGATGGCGTACATCCGCAAATCCTCCACGGTTGTGCTCTCTGTCACATCGGACATTTGGTTACCTTTGTTACGGAATTTTAGTGGAATAAACGTCTGGAAACCGCCCGTTTTATCTTGTAATTGACGAAGCTTTTCCATATGGTCGATGCGGTGGCGGTGTTCTTCGATGTGGCCGTAAAGCATGGTCGCATTAGAGCGTTTGCCGAGTTCGTGCCAAATTTCGTGGATACGTAGCCACTGTTCGCCTGAGCATTTTCCACCCGCAATCTGATCTCGAATTTCGGGATGGAAAATTTCTGCGCCACCACCGGGCATCGAGTCTAAACCCGCTTCCAGCATCAGTTTCATGCCTTCTTCGTAACTCACTTTTCCTTTCTTGAAAATATAGTGATACTCTACAGGCGTCAACGCTTTGACGTGTAAATCAGGACGATGCTTTTTTATCGTACTAAATAAATCGCTATAAAATTTCAAATCATACTGCGGCAAAACACCACCGACGATATGAACTTCAGTTACGGGTTGGTCATCATATTTTTTAATGATGTCCATGATTTCATCCAACGAATATTCCCAACCTTCATCCCGCTTTTTAATCAAGCGCGAATAGCTACAAAAGGTGCAAGTATATAAACAAACATTCGTCGGTTCGACGTGAAAATTCCGATTGAAATAAGTCTTATCGCCATGCTTTTTCTCCCGAATGTGATTCGCTAATGCGCCGACAAAGCTCAGTTCTCCTTTCTCAAAAAGCGTCAATCCTTCCTGCTCGGAAATCCGCGCTCCTGCGAGTACTTTTTCACCAATAACTTTTAAGTCTTTGTCCAATTTTGGATTATTCAATATCACGTCAAGCATAAATATATGATGGTTTGATTGTTAAATGGTTTGATGGTTCACTTAGTACAGGTATAACAACTTTCATAACTTTCAAGTTTAACTGAAAGTTAAAAAATGCGCTTCAAGATAGGATTGTCCACGGATTGGACGGATTTGACAGATCTAGGTAGGTCTCCGCAGTATTGCGGAGACCTACAATAATCCGTTCGATCAGTTAAATCCGTGGGCAATCCTATCTAACCTTTCATACAAGCCTTAACAAAACTAACAAATAAAGGATGTGGATTTTCGACAGTACTTTTTAATTCTGGGTGAAATTGTACGCCGACGAAGTAAGGATGTTCGTCCAATTCCACGATTTCTACCAAACCTGTTTTGGGATTGATACCCGTTGCTTTTAAACCCGCAGCTTCGATCTGTTCTAGGTACTGATTATTAAATTCGTAGCGGTGGCGGTGGCGTTCGCTGATAATTTCAGATTTATATGCCAATCGCGCCTTTGATTTGGCTTCGATTTTACAATCGTATGCGCCAAGGCGCATAGTGCCGCCTTTTTGAGTAACGGTTTTTTGATCTGCCATGAGATCAATTACAGGATTGGGCGTTTCTGCATTCGTTTCGGCGGAAGCTGCTTTATTTAGTTTTAGCACATTTTGCGCAAATTCTACCACTGCACACTGCATGCCTAAACAGATTCCGAAAAAAGGAATATTATTTTCGCGGACGTAGCGGATAGCATTGATTTTTCCACTAATTCCGCGTTCACCAAAGCCTGGAGCGACTAGGATGCCATCGTAATCCTCAAATATTTTACCCATTGCTTCCAAAGAAACGCCTTCTAATTTTTCGGAGTGGATCGGCACGACGGTTACTTTACATTCGTTTACTGCGCCCGCATGTACGAAGGCTTCGTAAATAGATTTGTAAGCATCTTGTAACTCGTTGTACTTACCAACTAAGGCGATATTGACGGCGTAAGTAGGATTTTTTAATTTTCCTAAAAATCGCTTCCAGCGTTTTAAATCTGGCTCGCGTTTGTCAGGCATCCGCAATTTAGAAAGCACGGTTGAATCCAATTTCTCCTTCAACATCAACAGTGGCACATCATAAATCGTATCGGCATCAATACTTTCAATCACACTATTCACATCTACGTTGCAAAACAACGCCAATTTGCGGCGAATTTCCATCGTAATCGGATACTCCGTACGGCAAACGAGAATGTCAGGTTGGATACCTGTATTTTGTAACTCCTTGACGGAATGTTGGGTCGGTTTGGTTTTTAATTCCTTCGCTGCTTTAAGGTAGGGAATCAAAGTTAAATGCACGACTAAACAGTTGTCCGTTCCCAATTCCCAACGCAATTGACGTAAAGCTTCAAGGTAAGGTAGCGATTCAATATCACCGACTGTTCCTCCTAATTCTGTGATGACAATATCGTAATTTTCGTTACCCAATAACTGTACGCGTCGCTTGATTTCATTGGTAATATGTGGTACAACTTGTACCGTTTTACCCAAATAATCACCCGCCCGTTCTTTGTTAATCACGGTCTGGTAAATGCGTCCCGTCGTGACATTATTGGCTTGCGAAGTAGGCGTGTTGAGGAAGCGTTCGTAGTGTCCTAAATCCAAATCGGTTTCCGCACCATCATCCGTCACATAGCACTCGCCGTGTTCATACGGATTGAGTGTTCCTGGGTCGATATTAATGTAAGGATCGAACTTTTGAATGGTGACGGAGAAGCCCCGCGCTTGGAGTAATTTGGCGAGTGAAGCAGCGATAATTCCCTTTCCTAATGAAGAAGTTACGCCTCCCGTAACGAAGATATATTTTGTCATGTTATGTTTTTGGAGACGCTAGATGTTAGAAGTTAGACGTTAGAAAAATTGCTCTGTGCAGTTATCTAACGTCTAACTTCTAGCGTCTAACATCTTTACTTTTGTTACGGGATGCAAAGGTAATTTATTGGACGGGAAATACCAATGGGAAATAAGGTTGATGGTTGATGGTTGACGGTTGATGGAGGATGGTGGATGGTTTAAATGGTTGATAAACAATTGATTGTGTCTTTGGGAAATATTTTTCTATCTGCGCATTTTTATTTTTTATATTTAAAAATGGGCTAGTGGTTGAATTTATTTTGTAAATAACAAAAGACCGCTCTATCTAAAGCAGCCTTTTGCAAAAAAATATCAATAATGCTTACAATACAACGGTAAGAAACGCTTTTCCATCATCTACAGAGCGAGTAGCATACTCGCTACGCTTGGTTAGAACATAATCCGCGTATTGCTTTGTTCCTGCCATATCCATATTATCCGCATAAATGAATGTGCCGCTATGAAACAAGGGTTGTAGCATTTCAAACAGCGGTAAATAAAGATCTTTCCAGCCATCGAGGAATAATAAATCAATGGGTTGGTCATAATCTTTTAGCGTTTGCATGGCATCACCGATTCTAATTTCAACGACATTGCTTAACCCTGCTTCTGCTATATTTTGTGCTGCTTTTTGCGCTTTGTTTTCCAGCAATTCAGTGGTGACGACTTTGCCATTGGTTTGACGCACCGCATCGGCTAAATAGATAGTGGAAATGCCGAAAGACGTACCAAATTCGACTACGTTTTGACAGTTGTTTTTTAAGATCAATGACTTCAATGACTTTCCTTGTGCTGCCGAAATGGGCAGATAGGCATTTTTGAAATCAGCGGGTTGCATGGGGCGAAAAATTGATTTTACCGCAACTTTACTAATACGTAGGTAATCATGGCGAGCATCATGGTGTAAAGCTCGAAGTTTGTTTTCTACTAGATTTGATTGGAACGTGTTCATGTACATCTTGCTTTTATAGTTAAAAAAATGATTGGGTTGAAATAGTATCAACCAATCGACAAAATAAATTATGATTTCACAGTTTCAGGGGAATATAAAGAAACAGAGCTAGAGCGCAGCGAAAAACTGCACTCTAGCGACGGAAATTTATTATTTATCAACTACCACACTTAAAATTTACCATTACTATTCTTCCATTCTGCTTCCGCAGGAATAGGTTGAATCACATCCCAGTGTTCAACGATTTGACCATTTTCCAAACGGAATAAATCGTAGTACGCCACGTGGTCACCAGGAGCTTTGCCGAATTTACCTTCGCTCATCGTCAGCACGAAATTCCCTTCGCCTAAGATTTTATGCACTTTATCATAAATCATCACCATGTCATTCTCTGCAAAGAATTTTAAAGCGGCGCCTAAACCATCCAAACCATCTGCTACGGCAGAATTGTGCTGAATGTATTTTGTTGGATTAATCAAAGTTGCCAAATTATCCATCTTGCCCTCTAGGAATATCTCGTTCATCAAGGTTTCGACTACTTTTTTATTGGCTTCGGTTTTATCCGTATCAGTGATAGTAGTCTCACCGTCAAATTGCGTTCTGCCACTTGGATTCGCTGGGGTAACTTCCGCTAAGTTATCCCAGTGTTCGACAATTTTTCCATCCTCAAAACGGAATACGTCAAATGCTGCTTTAGGTCCAAAGAAGTCGTATTCAGTATGTGTAATAACATAATCGCCGTCTTCAAAAGCGCGAATAACATTAGCTTTAAAACCACCTTCGGGCGCATTTTGCATCACTTCACCGAATCCAGCTAGACCGTCGCCTACGGCTAGATTGTGCTGAATATATTTGGTGGGATTGATATACGAAATAGGCGTTTGGTCGCCCGTATTAAAGCTATTTAATAAAGCGACTACTTGTTCTTTTTTTGATAATTGCATTTTTTTTACTGGTTTAGTTTTTTCGATTGAAGAATTTTGTTCTTGTTTTACTGCGCAACTTCCAAGGCAAATAAGCAAAGCGAATAGGCAGCATAGATTAATAATTCTCATTATTTAGATTTTTTTAGTTGAATGGTTAGAAAAGAATTGGTACTTCTTCGCTCTGTTAAATTAATTAAGCGAAAGGATAAAGGAAGAACCTGGATTGAAGTCGAAACCTTCGCCAATTTCTACTACGACTACTTGGTCAGAGTCTATTCTAAGATTTACAGAATCGTTAGAACTAGAAAAGCTTTCAATGTTATGTGCTTCTGCAAAGGTGAGGTAGTATCGATCCGTTGTCCCTGCTTCTAGCGTTCTAAAAAACGCACTATAAGTTGGGTCATCCGCAGCGGCGACTAACTCGAACGAAATACTATTTTCATCAATATCAATGTCATAAAGACCTAATAGGTAAGCAGGAAACTCTACTGAATTTGAAACCGTTGCGGAAGCTGCTAATGCACCAGCGTCTAAACTGAATAGCTCTTCAATAGTTGTTTCAACGCCTCCAGTATTTACAGTAGCTTGCAAGGTATTGGTAACAGTCACATCTGCCCCAATATTAATTGCTACTTCATCATTATTACAAGACGAGAGTGCAAAAACGGTTAAGACAGTTAATAATGTGAAATAAAATTTAAAATTTTTCATTGAACTTACTTTGGTGAATTAATACCACAAAAGTAAGGGGAGAATAAACGTAAGTAAGTATAAATAAAAGCCGAAAGACTGTAAAAATGGGAAAGTTGTTTAAAAAGTAGTACGGAACTGCTCTGGTGTCATGCCGAGCTGGCGTTTGAAATACTTGTAAAAATTAGTGGTTTCTTCAAAACCTGAGGCGTAGGCAATTTCCTTGATGGAAAGGGAAGTGTTGATTAAAAGCCGTTTGATTTGCTTAATACTAATTTCGTCGATGAATTCTTTAGCCGTTTTATTCACAATACTTTTGGAGATAGTATTGAGTGTTTTTGTACTTATCGTCATCATTTTGGCGTAATCTGACACTCGATTGGTTGATTTTACGTGATTTTCGACCAAATTTTGAAAAATGATGAATTCAGCAAGATATTTTTTATCAAAGATGACTTGACTGTCTTTAGCTTTGATGCGGTAGAGTTTGGTAATTAATATATGTAATTCACTTCTGATAATACCCAACGAATAATCATCCATCCGCGTAAAATACTCTTCCGTAATGCGTTGCACAATTTCATGAATAACAAAATAATCATTCTGGGGTAACTGTATTTTTGGAACACCTAATAATTCATTGAATAACTGCAATGACTTCTGCGCTTCTAACTTTTCAAGATAACTCACCAGAAATTCATCTAAGAAAAGTAACAAATAACCCCGTAAATTATCATTCCTATGAAAACGTTGAATCTGATCTTTGCGGATGGTTAATAGCGTTCCTTTTTTGATAGGATAATCAGTAAAATCAACAGTATGAAAACCTGCTCCTGCGGTAATAAAAATGAGCGTAAAAAACTCAACTCGATGTAGCTTTTCAATATCATGATTCAAGTCCGTTCGGCGCATGATTTCTTCAATTGTGATTAAATCAAATGCGGAATTTGGATTCTTACTATTTTTAAATTTAACTTGAAAAGGTTCTGTTGCCATTTTTTGATAATTATATTCTGTTGATTTCAATCAAAAATAAACATTACAATCCTCAATT
>JBGCES010000205.1:0-3520 GCA_045106545.1 Saprospiraceae bacterium | reverse complement strand
TAATTTTCGCTGAATATTAATTGATTCAATCTTATCAACTAAGTTAACCGAGTCAACTTCATTCACAACTTTGGTAAAACCTTAGATACCCTTTCCCAATACTGTTGATCAAATAATGAAGCACTACCAATCAAAGCCGCGTTTTCTAATAAAGTAGAAGGTACAATCTCGATTTGAACACCTCGTTGCTCTAATTTTTCGATTAAAGGCGATTTAAAATGATCCAAAGCCTTGGAAATATTACCACCCATGACTAATATTTCTGCGCCAAATTTCTGCAAATGTTGTGCGATAAAACCGCTCAAATTATCGGTAAATTCCATAAAAACCGCTTGAATTATCGCAGGATCTTTTTCCAAAAGTGCTTTTACACCCGATACTTTCCCCTGCGTCAATTCCTCGTATTTGCCAATAAACCAACGCGTAGAAAAATACTCATCGGCGATACCGTCTTTAAATGGTAAATGCCACAGACAACCTTCGGGCGGTACATCTGCGCGTTCTACTACGGGTACTTTCTCTTCTAAAAAAGCCGATCCAAAGCCTGTTCCTAGCGTAATGACAGTCATTCGCTTTTTATCACGCCCTAATCCACAAAACGCTTCGCCAATAGCAAAACAAGTCGCGTCGTTATTGAAGCGCATGGCTATATTCTCTGAATGATTCAGGGCTTGGTTGAGTAGCGTAGGAAGGTGTTTGTTGTAAAATGCCGCCAGTTTATGCTCCATTTTTGAAATCCCATTGGCATATTCGAACGGGCCCGGCATGGCAAATCCGATACCAGTCAGCGGTGTAGCTGCGGGTAGGTGACTGAGTGCTGCTTCGATGGCAGTTACCCAAATTTTTAGTAGGTCAGCTTCACTCAATCGATGGTCATATTTCTCGTTGGAAATACTCTCCGTTAGGATGACTTTCGTCTCCTCGTCAACCAAAGCACAGCTCAGATGGCTACCGCCAATATCTACTCCTAAAGTCATTTATCAATAGTATTTTAACGGATGTTTATGCAGATTCTTAAGCGTTCTTTGCTTTACTTTTTTCGCAAGAAAAAATTTTTCGCGACCTAAAATCTAAATTGTACATGTGAAAAACTTTGCGTCTTCGCGTCCTTTGCGTTTCATAAAATAATGAGTAATACATTTGTTTTTAAAATCCTAATCCACTAAAATCTCATCCACAAACACCCAGCAATTCGCTCCAGGCGCTTGATGCCATTTTGGGTTTTTTAAATTACTCTTCACCTCCACGCGAACATACCGCGCTTTTTGTTCTTCAAAGGGTAGCACAAACTGTTTCAAAAGGGGCGGCTCGGGACCAGCCGTGGTTGGAATAACTTCTTTGACAACGGAGGTAAAAGATTTGCCATCTTTTGAAACTGAAATATTTACTTGCTTGGGAAAGAAAATGTAAGAACCTGTAGCTTCCAATGCGCTCACCGACACATTAGATACAGAAACTGTTTCCCCCATATCTAAGGTTGCCGTAAAATGTTCGCCTTCGTAGCCTAACCATTCGCTATCCGTAAAATTGATCGTACCTTTTGTAAAATCAATTAGCGATTTGCCGCCCTCAGCTTTGTAGCGCTCGTGTGGAGGTTTATTTAATTTCGCAGATTGGGCAGCGTAACGCGCTCGCACTGCCCCTTGCTGCGCAGGTTCGCTGGCTTCCCAGCCCGTTTTGCTAGCGATGACTTGAATATTTGCTGATTCAGTGACATAAAATTTGCCCGTATATTTAGTAGAAGTCGAATCTGGCGGCGTTCCGTCTAAAGTGTAGAAAATTTCGATCCCATTGATATTCAAATCAAATTCGACGGTGGTGGAATCGGTGAAAATCTCTTTTCCTAATACAATCAGCGGTGGCTTTAATTTCGCCTTACCAAAGACTTCGGGATCAATTCCTGTATTAATTGTTAAGTCAGGACGTGCAGTTTTTAATTGCTGAATGGACGCAGCACTTACATTCGTCTCCCATAGAAATAGATTTCGCAGCGACGTTAATTCACTTAAAAGTGGCACGGCGGCATCCGTTAAGGGCGTTCCATAAAGGTTTAAATATTCTAAATATTTCAAATCCTTTAATGCGTCAAGGCTTCCGCCCGTAATCGCCGTTTTTTGTAAAAATAGCTTTTGCAAATGGGGGAAATCTGCCAAGTAGGAGAGGAGATCGTCCGTCAAATTGGTTTGACTTAAATCTAACGCTACGGTTTGTTCGCCTACCTCCGCTAATGCTTGCATCACTTTTTTATCCAAATCTTGCTTACCGCGTAGCTGGACAGTAATAAAAGGTTTTTCTTCTAAAATGACATCTATTTTCGCTCCCGCTTGCTGCAAAGCTGCCAATGCCGAGGTCGAAGCAGGTTCAATATCCAATGCCAAAACACTATTATCCGCTGCCGTAAATTTGGTTAAAACGGCGCGTACTTCCTCCGTTTGTTCCACTTCTGCGACTTGCTTTTTAAAATCTGCACCTTGCGCTACCCACCATTCAAGCAAGCGAATTTCATCCTGCGTCAATTGCTGTTTACCCTTTGGTGGCATGTGCAATTTATCCGTTGCGGGCAAATGTACGCGTTGCAGGAAGCGGCTTTGGCTAGTATTTCCAGCTACAAAGAATTTACCCTTTTCTCCACCTTTTTTTATCCCTTCAATCGTGGTCAATAGTAACTCTCCTTTAATCTTAGATTCATTGTGACAACTCACACATTTTTGCTGCAAAATAGGTTGCACCAAATCCGCAAAAACATAGGCGCTATCAATATTCGTAATCGCTGCCCGTTCTTCAGCCTTTGGTTGAAATGGCTCCATTAAAAATTCGCTTCCATGGGTCAATGAACCGCCAAAATGACCTGCGCCGCCTATTAAAGCTAGTACGCCCGCAAAAGCAGGGAAATAGATTTTTTGCCCCCATGATTCTCGATTCAAATGCAACACATAAACGCCAATTGCGCCGACTGCCGTAGCGATGCCTAGCCACTTGTGATAATTCAATAACTCCTCATCATAACCACCTTCGTTCGATAAAACATAACCCGAAACTGCTGCTAAAACACAAGTTGCCGCACCCAATTGTAAGGCAAATCCAACTGCGGGTTGCAGGTTTTGATAAGATTCCTTTCTACTAAGCCATGCCATCGCAAAAGCGACAAATAAAACTCCAATAGGAAGGTGTAAAATAAGCGGGTGCAACCGCCCGAAAAATTCGATAATTGCCATGATTATAATTGATCAAAATGGGAACACTACCTGCTCCGAAATGCTTCGGAGGATTGAACGGAATTGGACTGATTTTTACGAATTTGTATTGAAAATATCTGCACAAATCCGTTCAATCCGCGTTCCCATTCATTTTTTATTTGTAAAAAATATCTTTCCATCTTGCCGAATACTCCACATGCCATCACCCGCACAGTTCGGCACAGTAAACTCAAAACTATTCGGGGTCATATAAAGCTGCGGCTTAAATTCACAATTACCACTTTCTAGTTTCGGGATGGTAAACTGCTGTAAATCAGCCGAAT
>JBGCES010000204.1:0-2824 GCA_045106545.1 Saprospiraceae bacterium | reverse complement strand
GGCTGAATGACGCGAAATTTGCCGTCAGGCGTATCTGCATTCAAGACGTGGTATTCGTTAGAAACGGTCTGGAAGTTAGCGATGATAATGTACTTTTTCGACTTCGATTTATATACGTAAGTAGAAAAGGTCTCGTCTTCTTCGTGGTAAATTTCCACATCATCGGTAGCGGGCGTTCCTAATTTGTGTTTGAAAATTTTGAACGAACGTAAAGCTTCGTCTTTTGTCGAATAGAAAACGGTCTGATTATCGTTTGCCCAAACGGCGCGTCCCGTTGTGCCTGGAATTTTATCTGCTAAAATCTCACCCGAAGTCAAATCCTTAAAACGTAAGGTATAAATGCGACGACTCAGGGTATCTTCTCCGTAAGCCAATAATTGATTATCGGGACTCACCGAACGACCACCGACGGCATAATAAGAGTAATCTGCCGCCAATTCATTCAGATTCAGCATGATTTCCTCATCCGCTTCTAGACTTCCTTTTTTACGACTATGAATCGGGTATTCTTTGCCTTCTTCGTAACGCGTAATGTAGAAATAACCGTTGTCACGGAAAGGAACGGATTCGTCATCTTGCTTGATGCGACCAACGATTTCGTTGTAAATATCGTCTTGCAACTGCTTGGTATCTTCCATCACTGCCGAAGTGTAATCATTTTCGGCGTTGAGGTAATCGATCACCTCTTGATCTTCGCGTTGGTTGAGCCAGTAGTAATTATCCACGCGCGTATCGTCGTGGATGGTCATTTCCTTCGCTACCTTTTTAGCGACGGGAGCTTCTTTATTTAACTTTTCGTACATGCTAGTCCGAGTTTGGGTTTCTTCTTGTTGAGTCATTTCTTGCGAACAACTGGTAATTAGTAAAGTTGTTAGCGCAAGAGAAAGAATGCGAGGGAGTGTCATTAGAAATAGGTTTAATTACAATGGTGAAATAGGATTGGGGCATTAACTATAAGGTCAGGAATTGATTGCTAAAGGATGTTTACTAGCACCCAAATTATTGTCGGATGAGCGACAAGGTACAAAACATAGGTTATTTTAATGGAAACACAGTAGGCACATAGAGATTTGATTTTTTAATAAAAACCAGTAGTGGAATAAACCTGATGGTGAAGTGCTCAGGGATCGGATACCTGCGAGGTATCCGATCCCTAAATCAACGGATTTACCTCACCATCTAAAAATCTATGTGCCTACTGTGTTTTCATTTGCGAAGATTGACGAATTTTCTTGTGATCGCACTATTTTTCCTCAAAAAATCACACTTCCTCCATCATCTGCTGCAAATTTTCCAAAAAAGTAGCAGGCGCGTAGCCCAATTGAAATGCTTTCTCGCTGGATAAACTTACATCTTGTGGGCGTGCCGCTGCCATCTGAACTTGAGCACGTAAAGCCGGTTTGACTAAAGAAATCGGTAAGCGAAATGTCTCCGCCATTTGCACCGCAAAATCATAACGAGAAAGCCGTTCGCGACCACCCAAATGATAAACACCCGTTGCACCGCGATGCAGTAAAATAAATAAACCCCGCGCTGCGGATTCCCCATCTACGGGCGTCCGAAATTCATCAGTGAACGCGCCGACGACTTGCCCCGTTTGCAGTTTTTCTAACCAAGCGGTGAAGAAGTTATTTCCATAACGTGGCATGCCGTACAGCAATGGCAAACGAGCGATAGTTGCGTGCTCATAAGTCGCTTGAATCACTTGCTCCGCCATCAGTTTATGATGTCCATAAATGGAAATTGGTTGCGGTTGGGCATCTTCGGCATAAGGCGCGTGTGCTCCGTCAAAAACGAGGTCGGTTGAAGTATAAATAAAGGGAATTTGGTGCGTCGCTGCGTATTCCGCTAAGTGTTGCGTACTCTGCACATTGATGTGATACGACAAGGTTTCGTTTTGCTCACACCAATTGGGATTGGAAGCCGCTGCTACATGCAAAATCGCATCAGGACGCGTCCGTTCCAGTATCTTATCCAACTGCGCCCGATCTGTCAAGTCAATGCGATAAGCAGGCACATCATCCGTATCAGGACGGTTTTCATAATACGTCCCAACTGTACGCCAACCCATTGGTAACCAGTCGATTAAATAGCTTCCCAGAAAGGAGGAAACGCCTGTAATTAGGAGTCTTTTCATAGATAGTGGATGTCTGTTTTTAAATAGTACGGATGATATAGATGAAAGCTGGGAAGTTAGGGGAAATTATTGGGATGAGCAAAAATGAAGAATAGATAAAACAGCAGAAGGATTATGGTTTTAAAACATCAGGTGAACTAGCTGAATATGATTTGATAATTTGAAATTAAAGTGATACATTTGGATTGTTATAATCTATAATCAACAATATTTTTTTATTTAAAGTGTTGTTTGATTTTAACAAAAATAGATTTGTAAATTTTTGATTGTTAGGTAATAAGCGTAAATTAGACGTCTTGATAATCAATTGTTTATATAAGTTGGATGTATGCAATATTGTACACATCCAGAAGTTAGCAACCATTAGCTAGCCCTTCGGGCAACCTAATGGTTGCTAACGTGAGCTCTGGTGATATCGCCAGACATTCACGCTAGTAGAAGCTCTTTTGCTTCGCTTGCCGCATGCTGTTTGCAGTCTAAAACGCTGCACTAACTTCTCAGGCGGGTTAGCAACGTTAACCCAAGTGCTTCGGCTCCTGTGCTAGTTAGCAAACAGTATGCTAACAAAACGCCACCGGCAATTACCGGTAGTGTTCTAACACCTTTACTAAAAGGTGTATCCTGCGAGTTCGGCACCGGCAACTGTCGGTGGCGAGCTCACGTTAGGCACAAGGTAAAAAAACTCAT
>JBGCES010000203.1:0-3829 GCA_045106545.1 Saprospiraceae bacterium | reverse complement strand
GCGGTATAACCGAAATATGTGAGGTACTGACCGATTTTATTGTAGCGGACTCGACCTCTGCTCCTCTTCCTGCCAAAGTAGTTACCTCTGATGGTCCCTATGCGCCAACGGAGACAGCACCAGCTGAACTTGGTTTGGCATCCGATACAGTGACTTATGCAATCAGTATTTGTAACGACCAAACTGCCAACTTTACGTTACCCGATCCTGTTCTCGCTGATTTACTCCCCGAAGAGCTAACTTATGTTCCAAATTCTTTAGCATTAATAGAAAATACGACTGGAATAGCATTTACAGATACGGGTAGTAATCCCGCTTTTACAGCGATCGATGATTTTGCAAATTCTGGAAGACAATTACTGCGATGGAATTTTGTCGGAGGATACTAGTACCAACTGTGAGGATACGGATGATATAACCGTTACCGTAAATCCATTACCTACTGCGGATCTAGGTGCAGATATCAATACTTGTATTAATCAAGCCGAAATTTTAGACCCGAATGCTATGGATGGCACACCAGGTTATACTTACGAATGGAGTGACGCTAGTACAGATCCTACACTAACCGTTATGGTAGAAAATCCTGCTACTTTCTCGGTGACGGTTACCGATAGCAAAGGCTGTGAAGCAGACGATGAAATAGACGTAATCGTCCCCGTAGCAGGTATTACCGCAAATAATTCAACGATTTGTCGCTTTGAAACAAGCACCTTAACCGCTACGGGAGGGGTAAGCTATAATTGGAGTACCTCAGCAACTGCACCTAGCATAGATGTCAGTCCTGCCACTACGACCAAATATTATGTTACCGTAACCGATGCCAATAGCTGTACCGATATAGATAGTATCACCATCAATGTGAATCAACTTCCGGTATGGACTGCGACGAGTACCGAAATTTGTGCAGAAGATCATATTGATTTAACTGGGCAAATCACTAATTATCAAACGATTAATAGCCCTAATTGGTATTTGGGAACCATCAATGGTAGTTCTGTTATCGACCCAACTGATGTCAGTCCGATGAGCACTCAAGACTATGTCTTTGTAGGTGCTGATAATAATGGTTGTTTAGATACGGTCACTTTAACCATTACCGTAAATAATTTGCCTTCGGTTACTATCACTGCGACCGAAACTGAAATTTGTAAAGGCGAAACCGTTGATTTGACAGCGACTCCAACAGGCGATAATCCGACCTTTAATTTAAACTGGAATCAAGGATTAAATAACAACGCCATGCATACCGTACAGCCCGATGATAACACCGCTTATCGCGTAACGGTCACCGATGCTAAGAATTGTCAAAGTACGGATGTTGTCAATATCATGGTAGATAGTATCGCCGTCAGTATGGTACAAAATTGTGATTTCAATGGAACTCGCGGAGATACCAGCGATGATTTTTTCACTATCGATCTGACCGCAACAGCAATGTATGGTGGCATTAGCAATACCTTCGATATTTTACAAAATGGAGCAATCATCGGCTCGGGTACTTATGGCGTTCCACTTACCCTCGAATGGGCGAATGCCGCACAAGATCAACGCTTCTTAGCCGATAACTCAACACTATACGATTTGACATTCCGCGATACAGACAAACCGAGTTGTCAGCGGACTATTTCCACAACAGCACAGCCATCTTGCTATAGTTGTCCACCAACCGTTTGTAAACCGATTGACGTAACTATTAACAGAAGCGGACAATAATGCATTTTTATTTAAAATAAATCACATACCACAAATGAAAAAGGGGTAACTTGAACGTTCAGGTTACCTCTTTTTTTATTTAGAATATTTGATTTTCAACAAAAAGACGCATATTTGAACATTGTTCGGAAGTGGTTTGAGATTGTTTGAAAGTTCTTTCACGTATCGACTACCTCCGAACCACTTCAAACTACTTCAAACCATTTCAAACCATATTTTTATGCTCGATAATTTTTGTGTCTATCTCGATGCGGGTCACGGCGGCTTAGATCCGCAAGGCAATTACGTCACTGCGCCCAGTAAAATGTTTCGGCATCGGCAAGGAACATTTCACGATGGTTCGACCTTTTATGAAGGCGTTTGGAATCGGACGCTGACCAATCGGGTGGCGATGAAGTTAAAACGTTTAGATATTACCTATAAATTTTTGCACCACGAATATGTGGATCTCAGTCTTCCCTATCGCGCACAAACTGCCAATTGGTATCATACCAATTACCGCGAAGGCATCGTGATTTCCAATCATGCTAACGCTTCGGGTGCTGGTACAGCACGAGGATTTGAAGTTTATACCACTCCGGGCGTAACTCAATCCGATACACTCGCTGAAATGTTATGGATGCAAGTTACGCGGCTGCTCTCAGACCAAATTCGCTTGCGTCCCGACCTGACCGACCAAGATCATGATAAAGAAGCGCGTTTCTATATTTTGCGTAAGACGCTGATGCCTGCGATTTTGGTTGAGCATTTGTTTTTTGACAATTATGAAGACGCGAAGCTGTTGATGAATGATTACATCATCGATATGTTTGCGGAAGCGCAAGTAAGAGCGATTATTGAATTCGCTACGCGTGAATAATGGAGGACAGGCATTCCTGCCTGTCAAAATCTCAAGAATATTTCTATAAAATCAAACGACATTTCCAAAATGCCGTCTGATAAACCCAATGGACGACATTTTTCCAAATGTCGTTCATTTTTTATTTAAAATAAGTCCAGCCATGCACTCAATATTTAGTGATTTAAACTACATCCAACAACTCGCTCTAACACATTTTCAACTCACTTGTACCGCCAAATTACTACCCGGCGAAGTCGATTTAAATTACTATTTAAAGACCACCGATGATCAACAATTTTTATTAAAAATCGCTCCGCCCAATACACCCAACGCACAACAAAACATCGAATTTGAGCAAGCCATTTTAGCACATTTAAATGCCAAAGAATTACCGTTCCAAACACCGCATTCGATCCTATCTAAAAATAACGAAAAGTATATTTTTTTAAAAGAAAATAACAGCTACCTCCGCTTGCAAACTTGGGTCGCAGGTCGCATGCTCGACACTGCGAATCCACGCACCAATAACTTACTAAAAAACTGGGGCGAAACCTGTGGTTATCTGAGTCACGCCCTCCAAGATTTCGACCATCCCGCCGCGCATCGTTCCTACAAATGGAATCCATCCGAAACGCTCCAAATGCGGCAATATGCGCCCTATTTCAAAACTGAAACCGAACGAAAAATCGCCGACCACTTTTGGAATTTGTTTGCTGCAACGGATCTTTCAGGACTGCGAAAAAGTGTCAATTACAACGACGCCCACGAACATAACTTACTGATTAACAAAGAATTAATCAATCCTAAAATCAGCGGCGTTATCGACTTCGGCGATGCTCTTTACACCGAAACCATCAACGAACTTGCCATCGCTTGCGCCTATGCAGGTATGAAAATGCGCGATCCACTTGCCGCCATGCAACAAGTCGTGCAAGGCTATCATTCCATCTTTCTAATTGAAGAAAAAGAACTTGCAGTTCTCTTCCCATTAATCGGCGCACGCCTAATGATCACCGCCGCCAATGCCGCTTATCAACAGCACCAAAATCCCGAGAATGAATACCTGCAAATCAGTGCGCAACCCGCATGGAATTTATTGCAACAATTGCATCAATTACATCCCGATTTTGTGCATTATTCGTTTCGCGAAGTATGTGGATTTGAACCTTGCGCTCAACGCGCAGTTTTTGATAATTTCATTAAAGAAAGCACAACTGAATGGTATCCATTAGTTGATTTTAAAAATCAACAAACGTTGCCCTTAGATTTGAG
>JBGCES010000202.1:0-7494 GCA_045106545.1 Saprospiraceae bacterium | reverse complement strand
TACCATTCGTTTACCTGTGCGTTACGAAGACATGTTACGGTACAATATGTCTGTGCCATTAATGGACGAAAGCGGAACGGATACGCTTTGGGAAACCGTTTATTACCACGGACGTGAACAAGAAGAATTGCATAAAGCATTAACGCGCGTTTATGCGCTATTAAAAACAGACGATGATACGCAAGTGATGCAACACTTGACAATCGCTCGAATTGACTTTTGTACGTTTGGAAATACGCGTCCCTTTCGGGTACGGATTATCAATCGACTGAATGATAATTACGATCATTTTTATGTAAAGAAAGCTGATGCTTCGCGCGTTTATGGTTTAGAGTTAGAAAGTATTTTATCACCGAATCGCATTATCTTTTTAGTAGATGACGATACGCTGATTGAAGAACATGTAGCTGGTATTCCAGGTGATGATTTTATGGAAAGTCGGCACATGGAAACCTTGGAATTTAATCAAATTCGGATAGCGAAGGAGTTTATTAAATTTAATGAACGTTGCTTCGTGCGCTTACTAGGCGATATGCGCGCGTATAATTATGTGGTAGATATTACGCCTGACATTGCTGGAAATCAGTATCGCATTCGGGCAATTGACTTTGATCAGCAATCCTACGAAGGGCGTAAAAAATTCTACCAGCCGCAATATTTCAAAGAAAATAATCCGATTATTTATTTAGGTATTGGCAATATGGCACCTAAAACGGTAAAGCAATATCAATTGGAGGAACGTACCTTAATTGGTATTCGAGCGAAAGCTTCAAAGCGCCGTTTTGAACGCCTGATTAACGTGATGGCAAATGATGATATTTCTGAAGGAAAGAAGGTTGAACGCCTAAAATCAGAACTAGAAGAACATCATAATAATACAGCTTTCCGAAAATGTCGAACCATGGGGCAAGTTGTTCAGAAAAACATTGAATTGGTATTGGAAAAGGCGTTTAAGCAGAGTTTGAAATGAGCAAATACGAAATGAAGAAGAGCAAAGTACTTAAGTAACGATAGGGGAGAGCCGTGCTAGATTTTCCAGCCATATTTCACCCAATCTTCTTCATAATCAATGTCAGATAACTTTTCTAGTTGGAAATGATCTTTACCTAATTCTGTAAATCGCTCTACCGTTTTTTCAAAAACACATTCCGTACTCCATTCAATATCCATAAAAACAGACGACTCAAAAGTCTGCATACCTAATAAATAATACCCGCCATCGAAGGTAGGTCCAATTACAAAAGGATATTCTTCTAATTTAGCGAAAGCCATTTCTACAATAGCAGGCGTCAACGACGCACAATCACTACCGATAATCACAACTTTATTCGCTGTCTGAAAACTTGTTTGAAAGGCTTCTGCCATACGGTCACCAAGATCGCCACTGTGCTGTAAGTATTTATTAAAATCCGAATTGCTCCATGCATCGTTGTGATTAATTTCATTGCTATAAAAAAGATTTCGACGGGCATTTAATTGCAAAGCAATTTCGCGGGTATGTCGCAATAATTCTTGGTACACTTTCAACGCATATTCATCGCTAGTTGTAGCGGCGAGACGGGTTTTACATTTTCCTAATTCAGGGTTTTTGGTGAAAATAATGAGTGCATTATCTGATTGGGATAAATCTGTCATGAATTGATTTTACTTCTAAGTAACGATGAAATAATAAGTACATCAATTTAGACGAATTAATTTTGTTCCCAGTTTTCTTATAAAAGAAGGAGTATTGTTGATACTATGACTGATTTTAGAAGAAAAATGAGGGCAAAAGAAACCGTGTAAATGATGGAGTTATTGTTTTATCGTTGCTAGTTATTATATTTTCTAATTAATTCTTCTCCAAATTTACTTAATATATTGCGATCAATAATAAAATAGCTTTTCTTCTCTCTTTTTACTGTAACTTACACCACGCCCAACAAATTCACGCTCCCCACACCATAAAATTCAATGGTATGATGCGATTTTTCCTGATGTTTTTTTGCCTTCCTGTCCTGATTTACGCCCAAAAGAAAACGGAAAAAGTTTCTATTATCAACGACTTTGAACTGGCGATGCAGTTGCAAAATCCATCGTCGGAACAAGTTGATTCGGTCGTCCGTCAAAGTTATCGTTACCTATTTCATAATCAAGATACTTGTCTGATTTTGGCAAAACGGGCAGTCAGTTGGTGTGAGGATTTATACGACCAAGAAGCGATTTATGCCCGCGCACTTCTGCAACTCGGCGATGCCTACCGCATTCGGGATGATTTTGCGCAAGCAATTCCTTTGTACGAAAGAGGTAAAGCACTTTACAAAAGTTTGGATCTAATGGATAAGGTGGCGAATGCCGATACCAAACTGGGCGCAACGGAAACAGAAAAAGGCAATTACGAAAGTGCGCTCGCCTACCACCTCAATGCGCTCAAAATTTGGGAAGACTTAAAAGATACTGCGCATATTTTCAAACCCTACATCAATATCTCTGAGGTGTTTTATTACATGAAACAGCTCGATAAAGCACAGGAGTATAACGCAAAGGCATTGGCAATCGCGGAATTGAAAAATTATACGGGGGTAAAAATGGTCGCGCTGAGTAATCAAGGTATTTTTTATAAAGAAACGGCAGATAAGTATTTGGCGCAAACGGAGGAAGGGGAGGAATTAGTAGAGATGTTTCAAGATAGCGTACAGTTGTTATATGAAAAAGCACTAGAGAGTTATGAGTATTCTTTGCAAGTCGCTAAAGATGGAGGTAACAAGCGGCGAGTTGTAGAATTCATGGGAAATGTAGTAGATTTAAAAACCTCGACTGGCGATTTTCAATCTGCGGTACAAACGGGGTTCGAAGCCGAGCGATTAGCACAGGAGTTGGGTTCGAAAAAGCTACTCTTACGCAACAAAATCTATCTCGCTCGGGCGTTACAAAAAGATAATCAAGCACAAGCGGCTATCGCTCAAGCACAAGCCGCATTAACTTTGGCACAAGCCGCAGAAGTTCCTTTAGAAATATCTATGGCACAGGAAATTCTTGCAGGTGCTTATCAAGACAGCGGACAATTTGCGAAAGCATTAACGAATTACAAAGCGTTTCATACTTATGAAAAAGAGACGGAAGATGCCGAACGCGCCAAAGCAATTACTGAGGTAGAAAATAAATTTCAAGTTACTCAAAAGGAAAAGAAAATCGCTGAACAACGTGCCGATATTTTAGAACTAGAAGTTTCAAATACCAAAATTGCCCAGCAACGGAATTACTTTATCGGTAGCGTTCTAGTGTTGGGATTAATTGGCTTCTTTTGGTATCAGATCAATCGCATTCGTAAAGAAAGAAACGATAAAAAAGCTTTCGCCGAAGCCTTACTTTTTGCGCAAGAATCGGAACGAAAACGTATCGCGCGTGACTTACACGATGGCGTTGGACAATCTTTACTTTTGATTAAAAAGCAATTAGAGAATAAGTCTGAACTAAGAGATACCGCCCACTTAGTTGGTGATACTTTATCCGAGGTTCGCTCACTTTCACGTAATTTACATCCCTTCCAATTGGAGCAATTTGGCTTGACCGCCGCGATCAATGATGTCATCCAAAAAGTAGAGCAATCAACTTCACTTTTTATTTCCAAAGAGATTCAAAATATTGATAACCAACTCTCCGAGAAAGTAGAAATTCACGTTTTTCGTACCATGCAAGAAGCGTTAAATAACATCGTCAAACACGCCGACGCAACTGCTGCCAAAGTCAGCATTCAATCGATCCGCAATGATATTATTCTAAAAATACAGGACAATGGAAAAGGATTCGATTATGAATTGAACGTAGTGGAATCTAAAAGCCTGGGGCTACGCACTATGTACGAACGCATCAAGGCGATTGGTGGGAAATTAAAAATTGAGCGCGGACAAAAAAGCGGGATGATCATCGAATGTAGTATTCCTAAAACAGTTTAAAATAGAAATATTAGCTACAATTCTAAATATTGCTGAAAAAATAAACTTACACCCAGAGGGTTGATTGATTCTGTTGATTGATAATTTTATTGAATAAAAGCCTATTCATTCAAAAAATGATCATTCAACAGAACGTAAGTTTATTTTTTCAGCGTGTCTAAATCCAATTTATCATGGCTAAAAAACAACCACTCCAGCAAGAAATATTTGATCTCTACGACGATTACGCCCACAACAAAATTGAGCGTAGAGCATTTGTAGAACGACTCGGCACTTATGCGGTAGGCGGTCTGACCGTTCCCACTATTCTAAAATACTTGCTTCCTAATTACGAAGATAAACTACAAATAAAAGCAGACGATGAACGTTTGAAATCTGGCTTCATCGAATATGATTCGCCGCAGGGTGGTGGAAAAATGAAAGGTTTACTATCACAACCTGCGGATAATCAGGAAAAACTACCTGGTATTATTGTCGTCCACGAAAATCGCGGTTTAAATCCACACATTGAAGATGTCGCGAGGCGGGCAGCTTTAGCAGGTTTTATTTCCCTCGCGCCCGATGCATTAACACCACTTGGTGGCTACCCTGGCAACGATGATGACGGTAGAACTTTACAACGCAAACGCGATAAAAGCGAAATGCTAGAAGATTTCATTGCTGCCTTTAATTATTTAAAAGCCCATCCTGAATGTACGGGTAAAGTGGGCGTGGTCGGTTTCTGTTTTGGCGGTTGGATTAGTAATATGATGGCGGTAAAAGTGCCCGATTTGAGTGCTGCCGTTCCCTTTTATGGTGGACAACCCACTGCCGAAGAAGCCGTAAATATTCAAGCACCGCTACTCTTACATTTTGCAGCGAATGACAAAAGAGTAAACGCAGGTTGGCCTGATTTTGCCAAAGCTTTACAAGAGAACAATAAAGAATATAGCGCGCACTTATATCCCGATGTGAATCATGGTTTTCATAATGATACCACGCCGCGCTACAATTGGGAAGCAGCTAATTTAGCGTGGGAACGGACGATTGATTTTTTTAATAAAAAGCTGAATTAAGCCACCATTTAAACTAAATACAGTCTTTTACATTATTCCCTTATCCCCAATAAATACTTATCTTACATCAAAATCACTAAATTTAGTTTTTAAACTTTCACCTCTCACACCTTATACTTCACTTATGGCAACTTTCAATTTAAATATTAATGGGAAAAAGCAGCAAGTAGAAGCTGATCCCACTACGCCGATGCTCTGGGTACTCCGAGATCAACTCGATCTAGTTGGCACTAAATACGGTTGCGGTATTGCGCAATGTGGCGCTTGTACTGTTCATTTAGACGGCGTGGCGATGCGCGCTTGCCAAATCCCTGTTTCTAAAGTAGGCGATCAAGCAATTACAACGATCGAAGGACTTTCTGAAAATGGTGATCATCCCGTTCAGCAAGCATGGGTCGAGCACGATGTACCCCAATGTGGCTACTGTCAGGCGGGACAAATTATGAGTGCGGCTGCTTTATTAAAAGATAACCCAAATCCGAGCGATGCGGATATCGATCAGGCGATGAATGGCAATATCTGCCGCTGTGGTACTTATACTCGAATCAAAAAAGCGATTAAGACGGCTGCGAATTCTTAGGAAAAGAGGAAAGCAAGAGAACAGAAAACAGACTGCGTTGCGGACAGAAGACAGACGCTCCCTTGTCTGACAGCATAGCGATCTGTCAATGAAATAGCCTGCTCCGAAGCATTTCGGAGATCTGCCCTTCGTCCTCTCATTTATAGTTACAAAAATTGAAAATCATGACTAAAATAAAAACTCAATATAATCGTCGTTCCTTCCTCAAAGTTTCTACTGCCGCTGGTGGTGGTCTACTCATCGGATTTAGCTGGCTACAGGGCTGTACGCCAGATACGATTGCCGAAAAACCTGGCGTAGCTGTGCCTAAAGAATGGTTCGATATGAATGGCTACCTCAAAATCGGCGATACAGGAATGGTCACTATCTATTCGCCTAATCCTGAAATTGGTCAAAACGTACGGACTTCCATGCCGATGATCGTAGCGGAAGAACTGGATGTACCGTGGGAAAATGTTGTCGTTGAACAAGCTCCTTTGAATACTGGATTTTATCAAAATCAATTTGCGGGCGGTAGTTTATCGATTCGTTTGAGTTGGAAAGCTCTACGGATGGCAGGCGCAACCGCGAAAAGAATGTTGCTAGAAGCAGCAGCAAAAGAATGGGGAGTGGACGTTGCTAGTTTGATGGCAATAGACGGCGTGATTACCGAAACAGCAGGCGAAAAAAGAAGCATTAGTTACGGCGAAATTGCTTCCAAAGCAGTCGATATTAAAGTCCCCGAGGAAGTAGAACTCAAAGCACCGAAAGACTTCAAACTCATCGGTACGAGTCAAAAAAATGTAGATGCGAAGAAAATTGCTACAGGTAAGCCACTATTCGGTTTAGATTTCAAACGCGAAGGCATGCTTTACGCCATGATCGAGCATCCGCCTGCTTTTGGAATGAAGTTAAAAGATTTCAACGCGGAGGAAATTAAAGGAATGTCAGGTGTAAAAGATGCCTTCGTGATTGACACGACTATTGCCGAACCAGCTTGGTCGGACGAAAAAGGATTCCTCCAACTGATTGCGATTGTCGGTGATTCTACTTGGCAATTAATGCAAGCTAAAAAAGCAGTGAAAGCCAACTGGGAAACGACCAGCGAATTGGAAAATTCAGCTACGCATACTCAGCGTTTAGAAAAGGCGCTCGTCTCAGGAGAGTTAGAAGAAAGCAGAACGGACGGCGACACTGATGCAGCATTTAAGAAAGCGGTCAAAATAATTGAGCGCAGCTATACGGCTCCATTTATTGCACACAATACGCTAGAACCGATGAATTTCTTTGCGCATGTTACCGAGGACTCCGCTGAACTCGTCGGACCAACGCAAACGCCCGAAGCATTAGAAACATCCGTCTCAAAATTACTCGGTCTGCCTATTGAAAATATCACCGTAGATATGACGCGCATGGGTGGCGGATTTGGTCGCCGACTTTATACGCACTTTGGCGTGGAGGCAGCAGCGATTTCTAAGAAAATGAATGCGCCAATTAAATTGATTTACACGCGCGAAGATGATATGTCGCAAGGAACGTATCGCCCGATTTATAAATCTATTTACAAAGCGGGTTTGGATGAAAATAATAATCTAATCGCTTTCTCTGTCAAAGGTGCGGGTTTACCCGGCGGACCAGTATTTCCTAATCGCTTCCCAGCAGGCGCAGTAGAAAACTACACCGCCGAAAAAGTGAAAGGTGACACCAATATCACGACGGGCGCGTGGCGCGCACCGCGATCCAATTTTACAGCAGGAGCAGAACAATCATTTTTGGATGAAGTAGCGGAAGTAGCAGGTAAAGATCCCATTGATTTTCGTTTGGAATTATTTGATCGCGCTAGTAAAAACCCCGTTGGTGAAGAGCATGAATATGAAGCAGAACGCTACGCAGGTGTTTTAAAATTGGTCAAAGAAAAAGCCAATTGGGGCGAACCCAAAGCGGG
>JBGCES010000201.1:0-2759 GCA_045106545.1 Saprospiraceae bacterium | reverse complement strand
GCGGCGGACTGCGTGTAGGCAGCATAGTTGTTATCACCTGAGAAACCGACGATCTTAATCGCCGTAGTACCCGCTGCATTAATCGCATTCGGATCGATAAACACTTCGGGTTCGCCATCCAATCCTTTTTGATAATAAATTACGGACTGATTTTGCAGTCCGTCATTTTTATAAAAAAAGTAATAATCACCCGCCTTAAATGGGCTGGACAACTTCGGATAATTGAACAATTCGGTATAACGTTCTTCGATGGCTTGACGATAAGGAATTTGTTCGAGGTAGCCGAAAGTGGCTTTGTTTTGTGAAGTGACCCAGCCAGCGGTTTCATCGCTGCGGTCATCTTCCAGCCAGCGATAAGGATCGGCGACTTTCGTTCCAAAATAAGCGTCGTCTTGTTCGACGGTGGTGGTCAGTGGATATTCTACGGGAATCATCGGGTTGTTGATTGTTGTTTCGTTGGTCGGCTGCTCAGTGGCGCAGCCCGTTAAAAGTAATCCAACGCAAGCGGCGGTTAAAAGTTTTTTCATGTTTGAAACAGTTGACGGCGGACGATTTTACCACCGTAACGCTTCTGGTCGTTGATTAGAGAAATAGTGAAGTGGCGGGGCTTTTTTCTCAAAATTTGGTGTAATGATAAGGAAAAAGTGGTATATTGAAATCAATTTCAAATTGAAAAAAAGTATGACTGCTATCTTAAAAATAAAAGTAGAGGACTTGACTCCCCAATTTTTGGAACGGGTAAAACGTGATTATCCGAATCAAGAATTGGAAATTCGGATCGGTGAACCAGCGCATCCTGATTTATTGGAAGAAACTCAATTTTGGGAAATTATCAGCATGCTGGACTGGTCGAAAGAGGAAAATGATGAGATTATCGCTCCTGCTATTAAGTATTTAGCCGAGCGTCCTGTACATTTCATTTATCTCTTTCAAGATATTTTGGCTCAGAAGCTATTTCAGTTAGATCAAAAAAAGTATGCACTACACATCGGGGAAGCTGCTTGGAAAGAAGGTAAATATTTTTCTGTTGATAACTTTTTATATGCCCGTTGTTGTGTCGTAGCGAATGGTAAAAAGCTATTCGAAGAGGTATTAGCAAATCCAGCAGAAATGCCTCAAGACATCACTTTTGAAGCGGTGTTATGGATTGCTAAAAAAGCATATCAACAAAAAACAGATAAAAAATTTGAATACTTCCCAACGCCCTCCTACGAAACTTACAGTAATCAAGCGGGGTGGCAAACTGAAAACTAACCGCAATGGCTAAATTTCATGGAAACGATAAACGAAATTCCAATCCACATCATCTATATTTCATTGGTGACAAAAAAGAAGACGACACCTTCAAATTCGGGATTAGTCAAGAAGAAATAGATGAGGACGATCTCTCAGATCGTATTCGCGAACAAGTCGATTATGCGAATCTAATTGTTGGTTGGATAAGATTTTTTGGTAAAATCATTCTGCGCAATATTCCAGGAAACGCACGTGCTCGAAAAATCGAGGACGAGTTTATTCAAGGTTACTTTCGTAAAAATGGGCGTTACCCAAGAGGTAATCGAGATCGAGATACGAACGATAAGTGATTTATAAATAGCCTTAATCTTAAATGCCTTCCTTTTAGTAATTATTTTTTTTAAAACGCCCCCTTCGGGAAATTTCGCCAAGCCTTCGGGAAATATCGGTTAGAGGACGGGTATGATTTCGCTGCATCTTTGTGGCATAATTAATTACAATCATATCAAACATTGATGAACAACAATTTCTTTTTGAAATTATCATCAATTTAAAAACGAACAAAAATGTCATCTTCAAAATTTTTCAATCTAATCGCATTATTCCTTTTCGTTTTCACTACCACTGCGCAAGCTCAAGTCAATACCATCAACTTAGGTCAGACACCAGGTGAGTTTACTATTAAGAGTCTAACCCTCGCACCGGGTGATTACCAATTTGAAATTGCAAATAATGGTGTAGATCACGAAGTAGGATTTGTATTAGCACCAGCAGGAAAAACCGACCCCGCGAACCACATCCAAGAAGCATATGTGAGTGCTCCCGTAAAAGACGGTACGACTTCTTTAACTAAAGTCGTATCCTTGACGGCTGGTGATTACGTTTACTTTTGTCCCTTGAATCCAACTGAACAGTATAACTTAACAGTAGAAAGTGCAGTAAAAACAATTCAGTTAGAGCAAACGGTAGGACAGTTTACGACTAAGAAATTAGAACTTGCGGCGGGTGATTACCAGTTTGAAATTGCGAATAATGGTGTTGACCACGAAGTAGGTTTCGTACTTGCACCTAAAGGAAAGACTGACCCAGCGAACCACATCAAAGAGGCTTACGTAAGTGCTCCCGTAAAGGATGGTACGACTTCTTTGACTAAAGTGGTATCGTTGACGGCTGGTGATTACGTTTACTTTTGTCCACTGAATCCAACAGAGCAGTATGACTTGATTGTTAAGTAGTTTAGTTGATAAAGTTGATAAAGTTGAATGGTTGAGTGGGTTGAAAGTATCGAACTAACAGTCAACTAAATCAATCTACTTTAAATTAAAATGACCAAAAAAAAATCCTGACGGCACTGCTGTCAGGATTTTTTTTTGTAAAAACTACTGCTGTGCTTTGATAATGATAGCTGCTGCTCCGTCCTGTGGCTTTGCTACATTTTGACTGCCATACATATACTCTTTCCCACTGATCCTTTCATCCGTTGCTAGTTTCAAATAAAACAATCCGTAACTCGTCGCCAATGC
>JBGCES010000200.1:0-40597 GCA_045106545.1 Saprospiraceae bacterium | reverse complement strand
TAAAGTCAACTCCCCTGTCATAGGCCCTGACCAGCGACCGAATACTTTGACGGTTTGTTCGGTAACGGAATTAGGATCGAGTGCTTGGTCAAATACAATATTGATATTCTCGGTAGGTTGTGCGGTGATGACTTGGGCGGCGGGTGTTTTACCCATTATTTTTGGCGCTTGGGCAAAGATTGAAAAAGAGGCGAATAGGCAAACAAAGAGTAAAGTAAAGCGCATAGTTTTAGAATTGATAAGTTGCGATTATTTTTACTAAGCTGGTCACTCCAAGTAATCAGCTCAGTAGAAAAAGCACACGGTAAATAAAAATCCAAGATACTAACTCTATTGTACTAGCGCAGTTGCTTTGCCGACAAATCCAATGTTCGGAGGCGATATTTACGCCCCATTTTGTATTTTTTATCCTTAAAAATCCATTTTACTAAATGCCCCAAAGTCAACGCCGTGGCGGTCGTTATCGCATCGCCACGACGATAACTAAAATCTTCATTGGCAATGCTTCCGCCTAAAGCAAAGACCGACCAAGCGATACCAAAGACATTTAATGTAGTCGCCATGCGGCGTGAACGATCGCGCGTATGAAAAGATTTTATGGCGCGGATGCTGTCTAACTTTACAAAACGGTCGTTAAAAACGACAATGTTTTCTTCTTCGATAATGCGCTCAATCGGCAAGGTGTACCAGAGATCGTCGCCTTTCAATTGATAAGTGACTTCTTGTCCAATGTAATATTTACGGGTCTTTTTTAGATTGCCGTATTTTTCGAGCTGGAGGACTTTTTGGGCAGACGAAGTGGTTACGAAAGCAAGGAATAATAGTAGGCAAAACAGGCGCATGGTGGTAGTTTAAAAATTAAGATAGGAAGTATCTGCGAGATACTTCCTATCTAGATCTATTTGATATAACGACTCAAATCAGGTTGATACTTTCGCTTGCGTTTGAGCTCATAATCATGAATGACTTTTCCAAGATTCGCAAAAAACGGTAGCCCGATAGATTCATATTCATAGACTCCGTCATTATAGGTTTGGTTGGCATTGACGTGAATATTGGCAGCGAGTAGATATTCAACCTTATTTTGGGTATCAATAATATAGGAGACATCCGTTAGGTAGCCATAAGCCCAACCGACTTTATTAAAAATTTTGATGTGTGGTGGAATGGTCGCGCTGGTGTCCACGCCTACGTAGAATTTGACGTAATTGTCAGGTTCGTCGTGTTTTGGGTAGTCGCTGGCGCGCGGTAATTTTGACATCCATTCGTACAAAAAATCATAATCGCTTTCCGTTAAATCAAAACGTTCATCGGGCGCAACTCCTTCTGGTAACATGACGACTTTGAGCATATCGTGCAAGTCCATTAATGACACATAATTCTTCTCCGAAAAATTGAAAGGTTCAGGGATGATTTTATTATCCGCGCCGAGATGTGCCACGCCACGAATTTCATTTTTAATATTAAAATCCCAATCAAAACGACTATATACTTCGCCTTGCTGATAGACCATTTTTTTATCATCAAAAAGGCTAACGGGATTCGTCCAACTGTTCTTTTCGCGATCAAAACCGCCGATAGATAAACGATGAATAATACGCGTTTGGTCGAGACCTTTTTCTTTTAATTTTTGATTAAAATAGGCTTGTCCTAAGAATTCATAGAGTCGATTATACGCATCATTGTCACTCACTAAAAAGATGTGTTTGATGTAATGTGCAATAGTTGGAATTTCATCGGGGGCGGAAGGATCTTCGAGGACAGTGGTTTGTGGAAAATGTCCAGCTCCTGTGTACATCTGCAAGTTTTTATCTAACCCTAAATTGTTCAATTTTTCTAAAGCTAGAAATGCGGCGGGCATTTTTACGGTACTAGCGGGGTAATAATATTCGTCTGTAATGCCGTGGGTATATGTTTTAAAAGTCGGTTGATTATTTGCGTCGCGGTTGATTTGGGTGTAAATAATTTGGGCAAAATGACTGTCGGATTTATCTAGAATGTCGCCGAAGTATTCAGGATGGTCATTTAGGATTTGGTCGAGAACGTTTTGCTGAGCGGTTAGCGAAAGCGATGAAAATAGCGCGAGTAGGATGATGTAGATTTTCATAAAAAAGACGTTAGACGTTAGATTTTAGACGTTAGAAAACTTGACCTCTTTATCTAACAGATTAGACGAATGAAATAAAATCCTAAGATATAAAAAAGCGCCGAAGAGAAGGATCTCTGTCGTCGCTATTAATGCTTTACATTTCGGGTTGATGATAAAGGTGGTTTGGATTTGGTAGTAAAGGCTTTAGCCTTTACTACCAGCTACGTCTTCTCCTGAATCAACACTACTTTCATTTTATCCAATTTCGCTACTTCTTTACAGAAATTTCGCCAATCGGTATAACGTTCAGCGGGAGCGGTGATCGGATTTATTTTTAAAGTACGTCGATAAGTAATGACGTTTTTCTCTTGGGAAATTTCCATTTCGTAAGTACCAAAGTCAGAAGTAATCGTCGCTGTTTTTTCGGGCATACTTTCTACCGTCGTCCCATCGGGCAAGATGTATTGAAATTCATCTTGTTCGACGTAGCCGCGTTTGATCTGGACTGGAAATTTGCGTTCCTTTACTTTATCTGGAATGCCTGACATCGGATTGATGACATTAAGCGGCAGGAACAACCGTTTACCTGCTTTGGAGCCGTAACGAGGAATTTCAACTTCATACGAAAACTCAGCTTGTGGCGCGTCCATTGAACTGCTTAATTCATAATCTTTTAAAGTAAAAGAAGGCAAATCTACGATACGCGAAAAGTATTTTTTGATGTCTTCACGCGATTGATTTTTTTCTAACCCCCGATAATATTCCTGTTGCGTTCCCGTCAAAATGGATTGGTTGGTTACTGTTGCTGTACCTTTTTCATCTAGCGTAATGGTCGCTACGTTTTTCTGTAAATTATCTTCAATTGGAATAGTAGGAGTTTGGGAAAAAACGCCACCATTTTCAGTAACTAGGAGCACAGGACGGTCATCTGTAAACGTGCCGAGGTAATTCGGCGGACTATCCGCGCTCGTACATTCCAACCAATAATCGGCAGATGGCACATTCAAAATGACGTGATTAAAGAGTGGAAAAGTAAAGTCTTCCGTGGCAGCTCTTTCTTTATCTCGACCTGCATAAACGAGTGCGGGATAAGCGGTAATGCCTATTTCTTCTAGCATCGTGCGCATGAAATAGGTCAATGCTTTACAATCGCCAAATTTGTTTTTTTCTACATAAGCCGCATCGAAAGTTTGCCAGCCACCGATACCTAATTGTACGCTGACGTAGCGCATATTATCTTGAATATAGCGATACAATACCTCGATTTTTTCTGTATCAGTAGTCGCTTCAGCGGTTAGTTTTTTAATTTCTGCTTTCATAGCGGCGGATAATTCTCCGCGTCCGTCATTGAGTTCGTACATAAATTTGCCAAAACTCTCCCAGTCGGTCATGCTACCTGTGTAGCCATCAATAGTAAATTTTTCAGGCGCAAAAAGTACTTTAGGTAAAATATTCATCGCGCTGGGACTATAACTTTCTGCCTCGATAACGGGTAAATTTTCGGCAGACCAGCGATAGACTTTTTTGCCACCAGCAGATTGAATTTCTGGTTCAACGGACAAATTGAATACTTCATATTTTACATCTAAACTATTAGCCAGCGTTAGCACATAGCCTGATTTTTCTACGGAAGTATCAAAACCTTGCAAGTACCAACCGGGATAAGATTGAATACCTTTGTACGATTTTTCGTATTCGTACTCGATGGTATAAGGGTATTCGCCATAGCTCAGATCGATGTATTTCAGACGTGAATCCGTATATATTGAAAAACCATCCACGGCGCTGTAATCTTGAATTTCTTTTTTACCAATTTTGCGTACCAATGCACCATTTTTATCATAAATCGCGGCGCTGATTCTGTTCACTTTAGTATGCATATCGTACCCAATAGTTAAATCATCATAACTTGCATCATCTCGCAAACGAGTAATTACCATACGCGCTTTTAGTTCTGCTGTAGCGGGTGTTAACACGTTAAAAGTGGTAAAGTCTTCGCGGATGACGACCTCAGCATTTTCTAATAATTCGGGTAAAATATTGCTGACGGCATATTGGGGTTTATTAGTCGCTGATGCGATTAGTGGCAATACAATTAACAATAGTTGAAAAAAATATTTCATGGGTTTGGTTTTAAATTAATTATTAGAGGCAGTGATTTTCTTTAGTACAATTTGCTCTTTTAGCTTAGCTGCAATTAAATCAAAAAAGCCTTTGACTCTTGGATATTCTTCGGGTAAAAAGTAAAGTTGATCTAGCTTTATTTTACTGACCAATTTGATGCTATTGTTCTCCTGAGTTACCATGTATTGAAACTTTCCTGCTCCTTCGGGTAGCGTTAGAAGTACTTTTTCTGGCAATTCTTCTAGCTGGTAACCTTCTGGTAAGTTAATCGTAATCACGGACTGTTCTTGAATGGGATAAGGGACATCAATTGGGTAGCTACGCTGCTCTAGTTTGAACGGATTTTCAAAAAAATCAGAATAAACGACGGGAGAAAAATACATTACGTCACCCATTGATTGGGTTGCAACGGGAATTTCACAGGTAAACTCACTGTATAATTCCTTATCAATTGCAGCGAGATTTTTGTACGTTGTTTCATCCATTTTGACATCGGGAAACTGCTTCGCTAATCGTTTTTGTACTAATGTCTCCATTAGACTATCCGCTTGTGAACGGCGTTTTTTTACAGCATTATAACCTGATTGAATTGATTGTACTTTCCCATTTAAAATCCCGTTTTCCATCAAATTAAAATCGGCAATAAAAATGTCGGCAGCAGTAGCTGGATTGAGTGCTACCCAAGTGTATTCCTTGAGTTTTACGCGCCAACCAATTTTGCTAAGTGATTCCATGCGTAGCATTCCCAACGGTAAAAATTCGTCGCCCGTCGCGTCAATCAGTACGGTTTCGCCGTCTAATTCAACCTGCAAAATGACGTGATTAAATTGCGCTATCGTCGGATGTAGTGGATACATTTTACCGTGCTGGCGGGTACTTAGTAAAATTGGCGTAAACGAGATCTGTTCTTGTTGTAATATTGCAGCAACCATAAGATTCAGATCAGCACTATTCCCCTTACGTCTTTTGTAAATTTTGTTCAGCGTTACATCACTACCGAAGACGTTATAATTATTATCCCATTCCATGTTTTGATTGACATAGTCATAAATAATCTGAGCCTTCTCGCGTTCCGTCTTAGCATTGGTTAATAGCGGAGTAATAGCGGCAGATAATAAGCGATAACTATTTTTCTTTTGGTATAACTTAGCAAATCGATCCCCCTGTTTCAACAGTTTATTTACTAAATCGTCCCATTTGCCCATATATTCGACTACAATCCGTCTGGGTAACTTAACGCGTAGCAAATGAAACTCAATGCCAGCGGGATAATCATCCATAGTGGTAATATATGAGTCCGATTTCAAAGCAGGAACGTCGGTGTAGATATAGCGTTGTTTTGATTCGGGATAGCCGTATCCAGAGTAATTGTATTGCACCCTTTCTTCCGTTTTTTGAGTCGGTTCCATATCGCCTTGCATGATCATAGCGTACTCTAACCAGTTGGGTAACTTGATTTCTAATTCGCTGTAGCGAGTTGGAATACTGGTTTGAAAATACCAATTTTGTAGCGTAGCCAAGTTAGTTGCATTTAAGCGATAACTGTATTCAATAACAGAACCTGGCTGGAGGTTTGGCAGCGCAAACATTTGAGTATAGACTTTTCCAAATACCTTTTCTTCAAACATATCCGCTTCGCTTAATTCTATACGGGTTCCGTCAGGTGCTACTACTGCTGCTTGTAGATTTTGTAAATCAAAAATATCCATTTCAGTAAAACGATCTGCATCAACTCTACCAGTCACAACTACCGCAGATTGCGAATTTCTCCAATCAGAATTATCTGGTTTAAGCGCGCGAATAGCAACGTCTTTAAGATCAAAAGCACTGGGATCAAAAACTTTGATTCGACAATAATGACTCAGGGTATAGCTACCAAAAATGAAAGGAGAAAACTCGATTTTACCAATATTACCTAACACAACCGCAGCGGCAGTAGAATCGGGATAATACGTTTCCATGGCAAGTTCCTCGGCGGGAATCTCGCCGTAAGTCATTTCTGTTTCTTGCGCAGATAAATTGGCAATATAAAAGCAAAACAGAAGCAGTAAATAAGATAATTTTGTCATCGGATATTTATTTACTACTGTAACAAGTGTCTCGCAGAAACGTTTTTTACCCATCTGACAACCTAGTTTTCCACTACATTATCAGACGGGTAATATTTAATTTTTCCATTATCTACATGCTTTTCTTCAATACGATTTGCTCTCCCTGTTTTTCAATGACCAAGTCAAAAAAGTTCTTCAAACCCTGATATTCTTCTGGTGTAAAATAAGTTTGATCAACACTTACTTTTTTGATAACCTGCACCAAATCATCGCGTACGTCAATTCGATATTCGAACTTTCCTCCGTTATTTGGTAGTGCCATTTTTACTTCTTCTGGCAACTCTTCGACTGCGTAACCTGAGGGTAATTTGATATTTGTAATCGTATGTTCTTTGAACGGATAAGCCATATCAACGGGGTAAGAACGTTCTGCTAATTCAAAAGGGTTTTCTAAAAAATTAGAATAAATCGTTGGTGAAACGTAGATAAAATTGCCATTCACTTGCGCTGCATTTTCAATCGTCACCTCCATTTTATCTTTAAACGATTTACGAATCGCTTGTGCATTTTCAAATTCGATATTAGAAACCTCTACATCGGCAAACTGCTCCGTCAATCGCTCTTGCCAATATGCTCCTTCCTCATCATCTTTTTGTTGAGCGCGCTCACTGATGGCACTATAGCCATTATGACTACATTTAATATCGCCAATTAGTGTTCCTTCCTCGTCTAACTGCAAATTTGCCATCATGACATCTGAGCTATTGGGCGAATTAATACTTACCCATTGTGGCGAATCTTCAACCACTACCCAACCACGTCGATTTAGAGAACTAACCCTCGGTGTACCCATCGGACGGAGTGGACTACTTACGTCCATTAGGGTCGGCGTACCATCCAGTTCAGCATAAACCATCGTATGATTAAACTGCGAAATCATCGGATAAATTTCAAACATTTTTCCGTGACTGCGGGTGCTAATTAGGACAGGATGAGCAGTAATACCGTTTTCGCGTAGCAAGGCAATCATCATCAGATTAATGGTCGCCGCATTTCCTTTTCTTTCCTCAAATGCGTCATCTAATTTTTTCATGGCATAAATGCCTGTGCGGTCATTCCATTCCATATTTTCGGTGAGGAATTCATAGATGTCATTAGCTCTTTTCGCTTGATCGGTGGTATTCGTTAAAGTCGGCGTTACGGCAGCTAGTAGATTTTTGTAATAACGCGGTTTAGTAACCTGCAAGCCAAAATCTTCATCTTCCAATAAATCATCCGCCAATTCTTTCCAACTGGTCATAAAGGTTTCCATATAGCTACCTGGAATATTAACTGAACGCAATTGAAATTTAATCCGCATACGATAATCATCCATAGTAGTAATGTAAGATTCTGCTTTTAGTGCAGGCACATTTTCAGCTACGTAACGATTGCGATTGGTCTCAAAAGTAGTCCCCCGAATATTGGTGATACCGCTGTCGTTTTCATTGGTAGTTAACTTATCCGTCCCTTGAAAGAGGTAGATGTAATCTAGCCAATCAGGCATTTCGACCCGAAATTCACTAAAGCGTGTTGGAATAGCGTGCTGAAAATACCAATCACGGAGGTGAAATAAATTACCTGAAACGATGTCGTATTCCAATTCGATAATTGAACCTTCTTCTAAATTGGGAACAGAGAACTTTTTTTGCATCCAATTGCCCACTACTTTTTCATCAAACATGTCCTTGCGGGAAATTTCGGTAACTACTCCAGTTGGTGAAATCACTTGTGCTTTGACGCGACCTAAATCATGGCTGCGATTGTGGTAAGGAATCGTAATATCACCTTCGTCGAAGCCTGCACGTTTGAAAATTTTGATGCGCTTGTGGCGTTTGAAGCGGTACATTAATCCATCTGGACCAATGTCAAATTTCAGATCACCGTAGTCGCCAAGGATGACGGCATTGGCACTGGAATCAGGAGCATATACTTGCAGCGCGATGTCTTCGGCAGGAACTTTACCATATTTCATCGGTGCTTTTTGGGCAAATAAAGTGGTACTTGCCAATAAGGCAAATAGGAAAAAATAATAACGAATCATGGGTTATGTCGTTTTTGGGTGAAAGGTTTAAATAAATCTAGCCGTTGATTTCTTAATGTTATTTGTCAGAAAAGTAACAAGTTATTCGTGATCAGTAACTAGCTGATTACTTCTTCTTCAATACAATTTGTTCTCCTTGTTTTTCAATAATGAGATCAAAAAATGTTTTCAGTGCTGGATATTCGTGCGGTTCGTGAATCAATTGTCTTACGTCGATGCGAGTGTTTACCTGTATGGTGCCGTCTTTTTCAGTGATACTATAGAGTAATTGCCCACCGCCTTCAGGAAGTACCATTTTGGCAGGTTCGGGTAATTCAACTACTTCGTAGTCAATAGGGATTTTGATGTTAATAATCGTTTGTTGTTGAAAGGGATACGGTATTTCTACGGGATATTCGCGGGTTTCTAGCTTAAATGGATTTTCTAGAAAGTTGGAATAGAGCGTAGGATTGAGGTAGATGAAGTCGTTGAGGACTTGGGCGGCGTCGTTGATTTCGATTTGGAAGCTGTTGGTTAAAGGTTGGTCTAAATCTACTGCATTTTGAAATTGCATATCGCTAATTTCTACATCGGTAAATTGTTCTCCAATACGTTCTAACCAAAAATTACCAGTTGGCTGTTTTGCTAGGATTTTGCGTTCGCTTACAGCACTGTAGCCTTTACAACGGGTTTTGACTTCACCTGCCAATTGACCGTTAGGGGATAATTCTAAATTGGCAGCTATAACGTCTTTGCTGGTTTTGGGGTTAATTGTTACCCATTGTGGCTCTGCTGCGTTTAATAAAAACCCCTTGCCGTTCAGTGCTTCTACACCAATAAAGTCCACCGGGCTGTAAGGGTTAGTTAAATCTAATAATATGTCTTTTCCATCAATCTCCACTAGGACAATTAAGTGATTGAATTGATTAACAATTGGATAATCAACGATAGGTTTTCCATGTGAACGGGTACTAATTAAAACCGGTTCAGCTAATATTCCTATGGAGTTAAGCATGGCAATTGCCATCATATTTAATTCCCCACTATTGGCTTTCCCTTTAGCAAAATTGTCATCTAATTTAGTTTGGGCATATAAACGATAACGCCCATTCTATTTTTTGTTGTAAAAAGCGGTAGATTATATCTAATTTTTCATTTGCATCATTAACGCTACGAGTCAGCTCAATTGCTCGGTTACGAAGATTCTTAGCGTAATTTTTTTTGATAAATTGTCGTCCTAAGTCTGCATCTTCTAATAGTTCTTTTGCAGTTGTTTGCCAATCATCTAAATATTTAAAGTAGCCACCTGAAGGCGGAGCATATTCAAACAATTGAAACTGAACGCTTAACTTGTGATCATCGATATTAGTTACATATGCTTCTTCCTTGATCGCTGGTAAAGTGTCTGCAGCAAAGTAGCGATAATTGACATTTACTTGTTTGTAATTAACCATGTCCTCAAAGAAAACATCGGCTTTATTCTCCTTAAGTAATTTTTGATTTTCTATTAAGAAAATGTAGTTCAGCCAATCAGGGATATAAATCTCTAGTTCACTCCGCCGAACTGGAATATCTGTCTGAAAGTACCAATCAAATAACGTAGTTACCGTTTGCGAATAGAGCGTATATTGAATTTCAACAATCGAACCTACTGCTAAATTTGGTGCAGAAGTTTTACGTAGTTTCCAGCCATTTTCTAATTCTTCATTGAATATATCTTGCTTCACTACTGCTTTAGATTGACCATTAGGAGCAATAGTTTGTACTCTAAATTGACGTAACCGTTGATAATTTTCATTATAGGGTATCGTTATGTCTCCTTCTTCTAATCCCGTTTTCTTTAGGATTTTAATTCTTTTATGATAACGTAAGATCGCTTGTGGATCGCTATCAGAAAAATCTAAGCGAATAGTACCTCTATCCATTAGAACCACTGCTGCCGCACTCGTATCAGGCGCATAAGTCGTCATCTTTAAATCAGCGGGATCAATAACGCCCCACGATACTTCTTGACTAAAAAGTGAAGTAGTCACAAAAAATAGAACGAGTAGATTGGGAAGATAGAATTTCATTGGTTTATTAAAATAATGAGACAGTAAACGTTGGGGTAAGCAACGTTAGTTATTTTTTAAACTAAATAGCGTCTGGAGTGCTGTTAAGTGGTAGGTAGAATAAGTATATTCAAACTTATTTGTTTCCTTTGTCTTTATAAAAGTACACAATTTACGCGCCGATTGTTCGGTCAAAGTTCTAAAAATGGACATTTATTTTGTTTATGTACTGTTTTCGTTGTTGCTAATGCTCCTTTATGTAGTTATTATTTGGAACTATATGCGCGGGTGGAAACAGTTATGTCCTTGGCAAGTGCCACAAAATTTTACTACAACAACCAGTGTCAGTATCATTATTCCTGCTCGGAACGAAGCGGATAATATTCTCCTTTGTCTCCATTCGATTTTAAAACAATCTTATCCACAAGATTTATTACAGATCATAGTCATCGACGACCATTCTACCGATGCGACACCGCAGCTTGTTACTCGGCTTAATGATAGCCGCATTTTATTATTGAAATTAGTCAACTTCCCTTCTCCTACTCAAAATCAATCTTTTAAAAAACAGGCGATTAATTTAGGTATTCAACACGCGACGGGCGAGTTGATCATTACAACCGATGCCGATTGCATCACACCTCCCGACTGGCTGAATTTAATCGTCTCTTTTTACGAAGAAAAAAATCCTGTTTTCATTGCCGCGCCCGTCAATTTTTATGCAGAAGAAAACGCATTAGAAAAATTCCAATCGCTCGATTTTATGGGCATGATGGCAATTACGGGGGCAGGGATTCACCAAGGTTGGATGCATATGTGTAACGGGGCAAATTTGGCGTACCCGAAAACCGCTTTTTATGCCGTCGATGGCTTTGTAGGAATAGATCATTTAGCTTCGGGCGATGATATGTTGCTGATGCAAAAAATTGCGCGTCAATTTCCTAATCGTATCGGTTTTATTAAAAATAAAGCAGCTACGGTACTTACCAAAGCCAAGCCCACCCTGCGTTCTTTCTTACAGCAACGCATTCGTTGGGCGAGTAAATCTACGGCATATCCCGAATGGAAAGTGACGTTAGTACTAGCATTAGTTTTCTTTTTTTGCTGTAATATTCTTTTGGCTTTGTTCTTAGCTTTAAGCTGGAAAGTCGAACTCTTTTGGCTGGTTATCGTACAACTATTGGTTAAAGCAATCACTGATTTTGTCTTTCTAAAAAAGATGGCAACATTTTTTGATCGTCGCGACTTAATGCATTCTTTTGCGTCCGCTTTTTTCCTGCATACGGCGTATATTATTGGCGTAGGCATCTTAGGAAATATTATTAAAAAATACAAATGGAAAGGGCGTAAGGTGAGTTAAAATAAGGGAAAGGGCGAAGGGTGAAAGGCAAAGGGCAACGAACCTTTCCTGCTACCTTTAGCCCTTTACCTTTCACCTCTTAAAACATATCATCATTTTAGTTATAAAGATAGTTTTTAACCTTGTTTTTGAACCGTTAAAAAAGATCAATAACACATCATTTTTTTGTATCTTCGCGACATGAATACAGACGAAAATAAGCAGCCACAAAATGGCGATTATAGTGCGAGTAATATTCAAGCACTAGAAGGATTAGAAGCGGTGCGCAAACGCCCTGGAATGTATATCGGTAGTACCGATACCAAAGGCTTGCACCACCTTGTTTGGGAGGTAGTTGATAACTCGATTGATGAACACTTAGCAGGACATTGTAAAAGAATAGATACGATAATTCATCCTGATAATTCCATCAGCGTAACGGATGACGGACGAGGTATTCCGACGGGTATGCACAAAAAGTTGAAAAAATCAGCTTTAGAGGTCGTAATGACCGTTTTGCACGCCGGTGGTAAATTTGATAAAGATACTTATAAAGTATCAGGTGGTCTGCACGGGGTTGGTGTATCCTGTGTGAATGCGCTTTCAGGTGAATTAATCGCAACTGTACGTCGAGAAGGTAAAGTTTTCCAACAAACATACGCGCAAGGTAAGCCACAGACGGAAGTAGATGTTATTGGCAAATCAGATAGCAATGGAACAACGATTAAGTTCACACCTGATGCAGAAATCTTTGAAACGTTAGAGTATAAGTATGACGTGCTAGCTACTCGCTTGCGTGAATTATCTTATTTGAATAGCGGTTTATTGTTGACCTTGACGGATGAACGCACGAAGGAAGAAGATGGCTCTTTTCCAGTTGAGGAATTCTATTCTGAGGGTGGATTAAAAGAATTTGTTCAGCACTTAGATCAAGCGCGGACGAAGCTGATTGAGCAGCCCATTCACGTGATTGGTAAAGAAGATAATGTAGAGGTAGAAGTTGCCTTACAGTATAATACTTCTTATTCTGAAAATATTTATTCCTACGTTAATAATATTAATACCCGCGAAGGTGGTACACACGTTAACGGTTTCCGTCGAGCGATTAATCGCTTGTTTAAGCAGTACGGTGAGGAAAATGGTTTATTTAAAAAATTGAAATTTACCATTTCAGGAGAAGATTTCCGTGAAGGATTGACCTCGGTGGTTTCAGTGAAAGTGCCTGAGCCACAATTCAAAGGGCAGACGAAAGGGGAATTAGGTAACTCGGAAGTAACAGGAATCGTATCAAGGGTAGTAGGGGAGATTTTAAAACACTACCTCGAAGAGAATCCGAAAGAAGCGAAGAAGATTATTGATAAAGTAATTCTAGCAGCTACCGCACGTCATGCAGCGCGTAAAGCGCGGGAAATGGTACAGCGTAAGAATGTACTAACGGGTAGTGGGTTACCAGGTAAATTATCAGATTGTTCCAGTAAATCACCTGAAGAATCTGAGATTTTCTTAGTTGAGGGTGACTCGGCGGGTGGTACAGCAAAGCAAGGTCGCGATCGGGCTTTTCAAGCGATTCTTCCTTTACGGGGTAAGATTTTGAATGTCGAGAAGGCAATGGAGCATAAAATCTACGACAACGAGGAGATTAAAAACATGTTTACCGCGCTGGGGGTCAACATCGAAGAAAAGGATGGAGAAAGAATCTTAAATATTGAAAAGCTACGCTACCACAAAGTAGTCATCATGTGTGATGCGGATATTGATGGTAGCCACATTGTAACTTTAATTCTGACTTTCTTCTTCCGTTATATGCGTCCGTTAATCGATGCAGGCTATATTTATATTGCTGCGCCGCCATTGTATTTAGTAAAAAAAGGCAAGCAATTTCGTTATTGCTGGAATGAAGAAGAGCGTAGTGAAGCAGTTACGGCTTATGCTAAGGGTGGAGACACAAAGAATGTAAAAATACAACGCTATAAAGGTTTAGGTGAGATGAACGCTAGTCAATTGTGGGAAACGACCATGGATCCTCAGGAACGGATGTTGCGTCAAGTAACTATTGATGATGCCCAAGAAGCAAACCAAACATTCTCGATGTTGATGGGCGATGAAGTGCCACCACGTCGCGCTTTCATTGAAGCCAATGCGAAGTACGCGAATGTAGATATTTAAATAACGAAGAATGATGAGTTATGAATGATGAATTTCATACGCTGATTGTTTTCAAGTTCTAATAAAGAAAGCCTCTTTTGCCGATATATGGCGCAAGAGGCTTTTCTCGTTTTACGTTGAGAAAGAAAAAAGCCGCTTATTCCATTTACTGGAATAAGCAGCCGATATTTTTAATTACGCTAATTTTTGTAGTCAGTGTAACTCTATAAGCTAACAACTACAAATCCATTTACGCTCGCTCTCTTTCATGGTAACGTGCGTTGTACATTTTCTGCAACTTCTTACGTGCAAAAAAGATACGACTTTTAATTGTACCAAGAGGTGCTTCTAATTGCTCTGCGATTTCGTCGTATTTGTAGCCTTCGTAAGCCATCATAAAAGGTACTTTGAAATCTTGTGGAAGCGAATCCACCATTGTCATCAATTCTTTGTAAGCCACATTTCCCTCTCCTCCATTGACGACAGTCTCGTCGCCTGAGTTGATATAATAATTATTAGGCGTTTGGTCAATAATCATATTACGACGTGCCTTCTTGCGATAATTATTAATAAAAATATTACGCATGATGGTCACTGCCCACGCTTTGAAATTAGTACCAGGGCGGAATTTATCCGCATTGGTCATGATTCTTAATGTAGTGTCTTGATATAAATCAGAGGCATCTACATCATTCCCTGTCAACTTTAGCGAGAATGCACGTAGCGAATTGCTAATGCCATTGATCTGCTCGTTGATGGGGTTATTTTTTATTGAGACTACCATGATATGTAGATTTAAAGTTAAATTAAAATAATTCAGTCGGAAAAAAAATTTACAAAATAGTCATAAAAAAGGGTGTTAAATAAAAACTACACTTATACGATGTAAATATTTTTTACAAATTTACATACAAAACGGCAAAAAAGCAAAAAATATTACCTATTTAGATTTAGTTTTTTCAAACCTAGTTGCTGAATGACAAATAATTGACAAAAAAAACCTTTGGTTTGTAAAAACTCTTTACAAATTCGCGTTGTTTCTATATTTGTTGTAACTTTATGTAAGTTATATCGAACTACTTGTGTCATTTGTCGAAAAAATTTTAGCATTATTATTGTCTTAGGTATTAAACTAGTATTGGTTTCCTTTCTAAGTAGTAGCTAAGTAACTAAACAAGCAACTTGTAGTGACGAGAAAAACATGCTAGTTACCCGTCTTGAGAGAAGTATTTAAGCGTTTACCGTTATGCTTTTTATTTAAAAACTCCTTCTCTTTTTTTCAAAAGTATATTACAGCAAAAAAGAATTTAGTAACTGAAAGTGATTGTTTCAGTTTGATGAACTACTGTTCACCTGACATACTAGTGTCACTATATTAAAGCAGGTTGTATTATGGAATCAACGAACACTTCTACACATACGGAGATCTTTTTACCACACAACATTCGGTCGCTACGCAAGCGAATGAAGTATAGTCAAGAAGAACTCGCTCGTCAGATTGGACTGAATCGAGGAAATATTGCCTCCTACGAAAATGGGACAGCAGAGCCTAAGATTTGCAATCTACTTAAGCTATCCAATCTTTTTCGGGTTTCCATGATGGATCTAACTAAAAAGGACTTGCGTAAAGAAGATAATTATCAGAACGCAAGTGGAGGCTTTTCGGAAATGACCGCTCAAGAACTAGCCGTGATTACCCAATTTCTAGATCAAGCCGAAGAATTAAAAAAGGTAGTAGATAGTCTTCATCATTGTCATTGCTTTAAAAAGAAATCGGTCTCTACCGAAAACTCTTGCGCGCAAACCATGTCAACCTACTTTGACCAATTATATGAAATCACCGCAACGTTACTGCAATCACATCAAGAATTGTTAAGGTTTGTAAAAACACGCTTAAAATAGTTTTTTACAGTCCATATTTATCGATTAAAAAAACAAGACTAGTCATAGCCGCAGCTCCCATTTCCAGTTCTCGTTCGTTGACTGCCTCGATCACATCCGCAGCCGTATGGTGATAATCAAAGTAACGCTGTGAATCAGGTACAAAACCCACAAGTAAACCCTTTTGTGATTTTAACGGTCCGATATCTGCTCCAGATCCTCCCGTCGTAAATGTCAATCCATAAGGTTCTAATAATGGCAACCATTCGTTGACCTGTCGATATTTATTTTTAAAAACAGAAGTATCACCTTCACACGAAAATCCACGTGGCGTAAACCCACCTCTATCTGATTCAATTGCCGCTAAGTGATATTCACTTTTCTCATTAGAAATCTTAGCATAAGTCTTTCCTCCAGCCAATCCATTTTCTTCATTTTGGAACAATACGCAACGAATTGTACGCTTCGGCTGATAATCCATTCGTTTTAAAATTTGCAAAACGTCCATCGCCTGTACGCAACCTGCGCCATCATCGTGTGCTCCCTGACCGACATCCCAGGAATCCAAATGCCCTCCAACTAGAATAATTTCATCAGGAAATTCGCTTCCTTTGATTTCGCCAATCACACTATGCGATGGCTTATCTGCAAACTTTTGACAAGTGCTACGCATAAAAATACTTACTGGTTCTTCTTCTAATACCCTACTCAGCAGTTCCGCATCGTTGGTACTAATCGCAATACCAGGTATCTGTGGAATATTGTCGCGATAAACTAATGTCCCAGTATGTGGAATATCATCAAGTCCTGTTGCCATAGAGCGTACTAAAACACCAACTGCTCCGTATTCTGCTGCTTTTGATGCTCCCCAGACGCGCTGATCTACGGCACCACCATAAGCTGCGAACGTATTAATTTGAGTAGGATCGAGCGGACGGTTATAAAAAACGATTTTTCCACTTACACCTGCTCTTCCCAATTCTTCTACCTCATCTAGTGTTTGTACCTCTACGACTTGCGCTGTAATACCATAGTCGCCTGTCCCAATAGAGTTACCAAGAGCCAATGCTTCCAGTTCTTGTGTGCCTATTTTAGCAGAATTAACGATTCGTACTTCTTCTTTTTCTCCGCGTACCCAGTGTGGCACCATACAGTCTTGTAAATATACCTTATCCAAATTGAGCGTATCTAGCATTTGGCGCGTATATTCAACTGCGGCGGCAGCTTGTGGAGAGCCCGCTAATCGACCACCAATCTGAGTTGTAAGATGTGTCAACCAGTCATAAGCAAGACCTTCTGTTAGAGCAGTATCGTAAATTTTTCGAATTAAAAATGCGTCTTCGTTAGTTCTCTGCTCTTGTCCATATAAAAAATTTGAGAAAAAAATCAGCTCTAATAGCAAGAGAAAAATAATGATATTTCGTTTTAACAACATACAGGTATTTTTGATTTTGATTAACCTAAATCAGCATTTAATTTCATATTTTTTTACCAAAAAAAATTAAAAATTGGATTAATCAATTTTTTAAATGAAAAATATTTTACTTACAAACGAAGCAAAGTAGCTTATTGTAAACAATACAATAAGATTGTTTGCTAGATTTTGTATTTGACAAATTTCTGAAAAATTATTAACACTTTTGTAATTGTATTTTTTACACAAAGTATGTATATTTGTCTTACCAAAAAATACAAACGTACGCAAGTACGATCAAGAATTTATAATTTGGTTTTATTTGGTTAGGGCTGAGGTAGTGCTGTGGTGGCGCTGCCTCTTTTTTGTTTTTCCACCTACCAAACAATAGCTAATTTAGCCTTCCTCCACTATTCCTAATGATTATTTTCCTTTTTTTCTATAAAAAAGTGTCTTTTCCCTTCATGCTCCGTCTTAATGGTACTATTGAACAAAACGAAGCAGACTACTCTATTCTGTGTCAGAAAAATTGTTAAATAATCACCAATAGTGTTTCCCCTTACAATTTAGTTTGCGATACATGAAGCATCTATTTAAGATTTATTTAAAGAGAACACCATTTAAGTACCATGACGACTAAAGATTAATAAAATTTGTCAAAATACTTAAGAAATTGGCTATTGTAACTTTTCTACTTATTCGCTACAATATTCGATTTCAAAATAAATTCTTATCTATGCATAAGTAGTGCTGAAAAAATAAATCTATTTACTCAGCATTCCTAGATGATTTATTCGTCGTATTTTTGCATAGTTAATCGTTCTCTTATAAAAACACTTTCTGATTTTGAACCAAACTTGCAATAAAGCCATGTCTGATGTAGAGGTAATTAATACATACCTCCACTCTCAAGCATCGGTTTGTTTCAGTTTACTTTATTCCCGTTATTCCACCAAGGTCTTTAGTAAATGTCTCACCTTACTAAAGGATGAGGCATTGGCTCAAGATGCCATGCAAGAAATTTTTACTAAAATCTTTTTAAACCTCTCTCGCTTCGGCGGCAAATCGAAATTTTCAACTTGGGTCTATTCGATAACTTATAACTTTTGTATTGATTTTATCCGAAAGAATAAGAAACACAATAACCTTTTTTCGGATGAAATGGAAAAGACACCAGATGTAGTTGAAGAAGTCGAGGATCACGAACTATTGGCAATGGAGGTAAAGCAACTCAAAAAGGTTTTAGATAATATTCCTTCCAGCGATAAGGCAATTTTATTGATGAAATATCAAGAAGAAATGTCTATTCGTGAGATTGCAACAGCCCTTGACAAGACCGAAAGTGCTATAAAAATGAAAATAAAACGAGCGAAGGCAAAAGCAAAAATAGTGAAGAATGAACTGCAGAACGGACTATTAGTTTCAACTGTTTATTTATTAATACAATTATTACAGTACTCCTTTCTTGTTGATTTATTTACTCCTTCTAGTATTACCGAAATGATTAATTAATTATTCCGGCGTGGCTTACCTTCCTACTTTATATTTCAATTCAATATACTCACAGTTTTATCACAGACTTTATTAAAGCTATTATTAATGAATAATTTTCAACGGCTAATGGAAGAGGAAGAGCGCAATGCACCGCAGCCGCCGCCTCTCGTACAAAATAACGTGGCAGGGACATTGGGAATGTTTCGTTTTATCGGACAAATCGTGGAAATGTATTTACCACAATTTTCTAATATGCTATTAAATATGGTAGGTGGTAGCGAAAGCGAAATGCCTCAACCGACCGATACAGAACGTAGAATAATGCCACACGATGAACCACTCGGACATCGTCGGAGACCTAGTAATCCTAATTCAGATAACCCTATTAAAAGATAGACTTGATTTACAAAAAAAGTGTACATTCGCTTATTGTAAATTATAAACATATTTGCCAAATTTCAATTGACTCCTTTGTCTATGCCTAATTTTGTACAAATCTTTCAGGAATTACTTAGCCAATTTGCTAGTGCGATGGGCCGATTTGTTGGAGCAGCTCTTGTATTTTTAATTGGTTACATCATTGCTAAAATAGCCTATCGAGTAGTCAAAAAGCTACTCATGAAAATAGGTGTTGACCAAATTGGCGATAAATTAAACGAAATTGATTTTATCAGCAAGAGCAATGTAAAAATAAAGATTAGTGAAATACTCGCTAAGGTACTTTATTACATTCTACTATTGTTATTTACTTTAGCTGCGACGGAAGTTCTGGCAATGGAAGCAATTTCTAATCTGGTAGTTGATATTATTAATTATATCCCTTCCTTGTTATCCGCAGCAATTGTTTTGGTTATTGGTATCCTTATCGCAGATTTTGTTAAAAACATTGTTGCCGCAACCTGCAAATCATTAAATATTCCCGCAGGTAGCTTTATCGCTAGTTTTGTATTTTACTTTCTCTTTTTATCCATTGGCATGAGTGCCCTTAGTCAAGCGCAATTTGATACTGGCTTTATCACTCAGAATCTTTCAATTATTCTAATTGGTATTGTTACCGCTTTTGCTATTGGTTATGGTTTTGCTTCTCGTGATTTAATGGCAAATTTCATCGCTTCTTTCTACAGTAAAAATAAGGTAAAAGTAGGTGATAAAATTGGCATAGAAGGGCAGGTAGGTACCATTACGGCAATAGATAGCAACGCCATAACTTTACAAGCAGAAGGAAAAAAAGTACTCGTCCCTTTGAGTAAATTAACTACCGAAAAAATAGAAATCTTTGAATAAAAGATGCTCTCCTATTACTCCTTGTACCAGCATATTCATCTCAGAACATTAGCTTTTTATAATTGTTAAAACTACTATTAACAATTACTCTATCCTGTCAATTATTGACCCATATTAAAACAAATTTAGATTCTAAGAAAAATTTACTTCGTAGCTCTGTATTTGTTACTTCACAGTGATAAGTTCGTCTTTATCATATAACCATATTTATAAAAATAAGTAATCAATTTACTTAATAATTATTTTAAACAATCATGAAAAAACTGTTATTCCTAAGTTTCGCGTTAACATTCGCGTTTAACTTATTTGCACAAACCGATCTAGAAAAACTCGCTGAACTAAAAGCGGATTTAGCAACTAAACAAGCAACGGCAGATGCAGCAGTTGCAGAAGCCAATGCCGTAAAAGCTGCAATAGAAGCACTTCCAGGTTGGAGAAAAGGCGCTGTTGGTATCCTAGGAGCAAGCTTTAGTGGTTCCCGTCAATGGTTCGCCAACGCAGTTCCTAACTCTTCTTCCAATGGTGTTTCTTTCGCCTTGACTGGATTTGCACATAACATTCAGGATAAATACTTTTGGCGCAATAACGGTCAATTGAATCTAGCTGCTTTACGTTTTCAAGAACAGGATGCAGATGGTAATGATGTTGGAGCAGAGCAAAATTTACAGTTCACTACAGACGCATTACAGCTTACTTCTTTGTATGGCTATCGTCTGAATGATAAAATTGCAATTTCTGCTTTAGGTGAATACCGCACAGTAGTTATTGGTGGCGATGAAACTGATGAAAAACCAGGAACTGGTTTTAATAATCCTGGCTACTTAGATCTTGGAGCAGGTGTAACTTGGACTCCCATCGCTAATTTAGTAGCAGTTTTTCATCCACTAAATTACAATTTCATTTTCTCTAATAACGATTTAGCTTTCACTTCTTCTTTAGGTGCTAAATATGTGGTGGATTACACCCGTTCTTTGCCGATGGGCGTTGCGTGGACATCTAACTTAACTGGCTTCTTTAGCTACAAAAGTAATGACCCGAGCCTACATAATTTTACTTGGACAAATGGTGTTTCTTTTACCGCATGGAAAGGAATCGGTGTGTCTGCTCAGTTAGGCTTACGCTCTAGTGAACAAGAAGCATTATTGGTAGGTAATCAACCAGTAGGTGAAAATCCACTACAGAGTTATTATGTTATTGGATTGTCTTACAGTCTATAGATAATGATGTAAAACTTTTATGTTTTATCGTTCTTTAATAAAAGAAAAAAGCCTTTCGCACCACATTGGTACGAAAGGCTTTTTTATTATTGCTTTTTTAGCAAAAGTGTCTAAGTCGCTCCTCATGAACGATTTGTACAATTAAACAATTTTGTCAATCCATTCACTATTCAACTAAAAATAAAGCATTACTAAATAACAACTTTCCTTGCTCCCAAAAACCTCGGAACAAAGGATTATCCACCATATAAATTGTATTTCCTCGCCCGCGTTCTGTCACTGCAAATACCATAGAATTTTGCATATCGCGCTTGGCATTACTTCCTGCAAATCCCAATATATTTGCCTTTTTATCTACGTAACCTATGTTCCAACTATCCGATAATAAATCATAGCGCAGCGTTCCCGTTTTTAAACTAAAATAATAATCGGGCATCCCAAATGCTAGTGGATGTGTATTATCTAATTTTATTTTAAATATCGCTCCAGGGATGCGATCGCTGATTGAGTTGCGCTGCTGTTGTGCATAAGAGATAGTTTTATTCGCTAGGTTATCACCACCATTTTTTGCTTTGGGTGGACTGTTCTTCAACTTAAATCCTGGCTTATTTGCCAAGCTGCGTAATGCACTGCCAATTGCAATAAATTTCCCACCACTGCGAGTCCAATTATCAATACTTTTTATCGTTTCATCTTTAAACGCATAGCGACCAGAAGGTAGAATAACTATATCAAAATCTAAAGTTGATAAACGATCTAAATCTTGTGGACGAATCACACTAATCGGATAGTTCAAATCTTCTTCAAAATAATACCAAAGCTGCCCAAAAGAATAAGGCGATGTATTATCACTTTGTACAACTGCCACTTGAGGGGTGGTTAATAACTCATAACTTCTCGATCCTAAATCCGATCCATCTTCGGCAAAACCAGAATTAATCGTTACCAGTTGCTGCTCTAACTCATTTGCAATCCCCACGATTTGCTGATCAAAATTAGCTAGTTTACGATTATCTGCCCGCGTTATAACCAGCGTACCTGGAGTAATACTTTTTTCTTTAAAATTAGCAGAATTACGCGCTACCCTTACTTTAATACCTTTCTTTAATAATTCACTTAAAAAACGTGCGCTCTGAACCGCATTCCAATCCACAACGTAGGCGTAAGCGTTTTTGGTAGTATTATTTTTTTGAAAATCAGCTAAATCAAATGTATCTGTCGCCTCTAACTTTTCGCTAGTCGCATAAGCATTCAAACCATATGCTAAAGGAATCGACCAAGCTGTCACGTCATAAGTCAAGGAATCGACGACTTTCGGTTCTGGTTCAAATAGTACTTGAACTAATGTACTTTTGGGTTGGTACGCACTAATAATCAAGTCTCTACTAGAAACATTGACCGAAGCAGAGCGACCATTATTGTAGCCATAAGCTAATACGGTCTTGCTTTTATCCATCCGACCATAACGGATGTTATGACGATCTAATAGTTCAATTAATTTTTTCAATTTAGCTGGTGAGTTATTCGCTTTGATTACAAACGTGCTGTAATCGCCGACAGGATTCGCTACCGCATCTTGGTAATATTTTTCAAAATTTCGATTGAGTTGTGTCGCGCTTTTTGACCCCATTTCTACCGTAGAAAGTGACGTTGCTACATGGTGGCTTATCCGATCTTCGAGTGTAAGTGTATCGCCCGAATCTAAAAATACCTCTCTACCAGCACGTCCACTTCCGCCTTGTTCATAAGTCATTCCGATGCCTCCATTAAATAAAGGATAAGTATCGCCGTAGCTAGGATAAAGCAAATCGAACACCTCTTTTGTAAAATATAACCAGCCTTCTTCATCAAAATAACGGGCGTGATTTTTACCAATATCTGTCTGGAAATCTCGTTGCCATTTCGTCAAATATTCATGATACGGCTGTGCCGCAGGCGCGAAATAATAAGGACTATTGATACCTTGCTCGTGTAAATCAGCATGAATATGCGGTAGCCATTTCTGATACAATGGCAACCGTTGTCGCGTTTCTTTCTGCGTTGCCCAGACCCAATCGCGATTTAAATCAAAATAGTAATGATTCATCCGTCCTCCTGGCCATGGTTCGCGGTGTTCCCGACTGATTTGATCAAGATTAGGCAAACGATTAGCTACTTGCCGATACCAAGTCGTATAGCGCGTATAACCATCAGGATTCATTGCAGGATCTAGAATGACGATAGTGTTCTCCAACCATTCTTGTGTCGATTTATTTTCGGCATTAGCCAGTTGATACAAAACCCTCGGTGATGCTTCCGTACCTGCTGCTTCGTTACCGTGGACGCTATAACTTAGCCAGACGATAGAAATATCTTTATCGCGGCTAATTTCGCCATCTTCCATTTTTGCTTTTCGCAAATGATTTAGGCGAATCTCTTCGAGGCGAGCCAAATTTCCTGGCGTAGATACATAAGCTACAATCAGCGGACGATCTTCATTCGTCCAACCATATTGTTCTACTTGTACGTTTGCACTATTTTCTGCAACGTATTGATAATAGTCAACAATCTGATGGTGATGAGAGAAGGTTTCTCCAATGTTATGTGGAAAAAATTCATCTGGCGTGGTCAATTGAGCAAAGGAGTTTGTCCAGCTAAATAAAAGGAGCAAACTCCAGAAGATTTGTTGTTGCATAGTTGAATAATTGGATAGGTGTTCGTGCTGATTAAAAAATAGTTTTCCGTTCATTTTTTTATCATCACACACTACAAAATGCTAAAAATAGGAAATCCAATTGCTACTAAGAAATAACCTTTCGTTTTTCGTAGGATTGTTGGTCATACCTTAACGACGAATTGCTTTGCGGAGCTCCGCGAGTAAGGCAGCTGTAAATGGTATTTTAGGCAACGTCCACATTAATTTTACTTCTGAGAAGTTTCGATTCTTTTCGTTTAAAAAATTAAAAATCTTATCCACATCGTTGTTTTTAAATAATTCCGTAAAAACAGTTTTTGCAGTCAGGCGATCATTTAGAATTACATTGAGTAGAATAGAGTCATAAAACCGAAATCGCTGCTCGTACCAACTAGATTGTAAAAGTGGAGAATTACCTTTTTGTAAAGCCTCTACCACTGCTTGGGTATGTTCTTGAATCCGTAGAAATGCGTAACCCGATGAAGGTTTAACCAATCCACCCGTCGTCCCGATATTAATAATTCGTCCATCGCGTCCACGAGAGAAAGGAAAATCAGTCATCGGAATCTGTCCGCCTTCTTCTTCGATGATTTCGTATTCCTCTATTTTTAAATAATCACGAATGTAATCCGCGTTAATTTGATCGTACTCCGCGTCGCTCAGTAATTGGTTAGAAAAAATCGTCCCCTCCACCATCGCCTCACATTCATTTTTAGGAAGCACATAGACAAAACGTGTTTCGTCTTTTTGCTCAATCCGAAAATCCATAAAAGTTGCTACAGCTGGATCAAAAATGGGATTTGGAGTACGAATAATCCAGCCTTTAAAATGCTGAATAACGTTATTATAACCTACAGCGATAGGCTGACGGATAGAACTATTAAAAAGATATTGGCTGGTAAATGAACCAACTGAAGTCGTTAATAATACTTGGTTTCCCTTCACTTCAAACTGCTTAATATCTGCTTTTAAAAAATGTACATTTGGAGCATTTAAAATGGTAGGCAGCACGAATTCATAAAAATCAATGCCTCGAATTGTTTTATATTGGTATGGTGAGATGTTAAATCGTTGAGAAAAATCCGTTCCGTGAAAATCAATGTAATCCCATTTTTTATAAACTATATTTTCAAAATCACCCGCACCCGCTTCCCAAAATGACCAAGTTCGATCGTTCTTTTGTTTTAACTCTCGATCAACCAGCAAAATGTTTTCTGTAAATCCCAGCTTTAACATCCGCCAAACCAAACTCAATCCAGCACAACCCGCACCAGCAACGATATAATCATAATGGTCAACTAATGTTTCTTTGGAAGTATGAATAGCCGCCTGCGAGATCGTAGTCATATTTTGGTTGCTTTGTATGTATATTGACGAAAAAATAAATCTTCCTTTGGGAATTTAGAATTAGCCTGCCCCGAGGCATTTCGGGTACAATTTTTCAGATCATACAAGAAATTTTCATTTCTAAATTAGAACATTTATTTTATCCGTGTCCCCGAATAGAGATAGACGAATTAAAACTTTAACATTTCCATAAACTAACCACACAAAAAATAATTTGGTTTATTTGGAAAAAATACATGGAATACGCAATATTTAACTTTCCTTTATAGTTTTATAGGCAAATTTTTATCACGTATTTTACTTAACACCAAATTCAAGTTTATGATGCAAAAATTTACACCTAATGATTTAATTCGTTTCATTTACAAAGAAACCTCGGCTTCCGAAACGCTCGCCATTATGGATGCGTTAGTAGTAGATGAGCAACTGGCAACTGCCTACGAAGACTTAACCAAAGGCTTCAGCCAGTTTCCAAAAGTTACTTTCGCGCCAAAAGCGTCCTCGATTAGTAATATTTTAAACTATAGCAGACAAACGAGTTTCGAAGCTCAGCTGTAGTCCCCTCTACCAAATGACCTCAGCCATAACCGACTGTTTATCAACAACCACTAAACAGTTGTTAAAAAATTAAATTAATTATTTAAGCGTAACTTGTTAGAGAAGCCCTTGATGATCACGTTTCATCAAGGGTTTCGTTTGTTAATTTCAATTCAAAAAAACGGATACCCTCGATCGGATTGTTATTATATCGTTCAATCTCCCGAAAACCCATCGCCTGATAAAGCTGCTGTGCCTTTTGCATACTCGGATGCGTATCTAAGCGCATAGTTGTATAACCCAACTGTTTTGCCTCTGCCAGCAACACTTGAATCAATTGTTGTCCAATCTTTTCTCCTCTAAAATCGGGACTAACGTACATCCGTTTCATCTCCCCAATACCTTCATCGATTTTTTGTAAGGCTACACATCCCGCAGTTTTTTCATCATAAGTTGCTAATAATAAAACACCCGTTGGTGCAGCGTACCGATAAGGCAATTGAGCAATTTCTTCTTCAAATTTACCTAATGCGGCATCGAAACCTCGCCAAGTCGCATATTCATAAAGTAATTTTCGCACTGCTGCGAGTTGCTCTTCTGATGCTGCTATTTGTATTTTTAACGGCGATTGAAAACTCATCACTTCTTCTTTTTTTATTTGATTACGTGGGTGAAAACTTAAAATGGTTTCCTTTAAATACTCCGTATCTAAATGCGTATAAATTTCCGTCGTTGTAATATTTTCATGTCCTAACATATCCTGAATCGCCCGTAAATCAGCGCCACCTTCAATCAAATGCGTAGCGAAGGAATGGCGAAATGTATGTGGGCTTACATTTTTTGTAATACCCGCTAATTGCGCTGTTTCTTTAACAATCATAAACACCATAATCCGCGACAGCTTGCGACCACGCCGATTGAGAAAAAGAATATCCTGATGCTCTTTTTCAATTTTTTTTAAATGCCGGCGTACACTCTGCCGATAAAAATTAATGTGTTTGATCGCTTCTTCACCGATTGGAACAATTCGTTCTTTGTTATTTTTACCAATCACTTTTACAAATCCTACATTCAAAAACAAGTTAGAAATTCGTAAAGAAATCAACTCGCTGACGCGTAAACCACAGGCATACAACGTTTCCAACATCGCCCGATTCCGCGTTCCATGGTCGGTACTTAAATCAATCGCGGCGAGCAATTGTTGCATTTCTTCGTAAGAAAGTACTTCAGGAATCGTGCGCTGCATACGCGGCGTTTCCAATAAATGCGTCGGATCGCTATCCAGAACATCTTCGAGCAACAGGTATTTATAAAAAGTTTTTAAACCTGAAATTAAGCGCGCTTGGGAAGTCGCGCCCAGTCCCATTTCATTGAGCCAAAAAATAAAACTGCTCAAATGCTCTGGCTCAACCGTTTTTGGACTCAAATCCAAACCTTTAATTTGGCTAAATTCAGCAAGTTTGCTTACGTCACGTAAGTAAGCTTCTACGGTATTCGTAGAAAGCGAACGTTCGAGCAACATGTAAGAACGAAAACCAGTTAAATAAGGCTTCCACTTTGGATCTTCGGTCATTAAATAATGGATTGAGAAATTGTGTGATGGTGTAATTGTGAAATTGTAACTTTACCGCTTCAAAGGTAATTTACTTAACATAATTTTGAGCATAAAAAAGATATAATTATGGTGGGTTAAAATGGAGCGAATTTGTCGTGTCCCTTTTTCTTTCACCTTTCACCCTTTTCCTTTTATAATGAATCTACCTTTTCAAATCGCGCGACGGTATTTATTTGCCAAGAAATCGACAAATGCCATCAATATCATCACGGGGATTTCCGTGCTGGGACTGACCATTGGTACGGCAGCTTTGATTTTGGTGCTATCCGTTTTTAATGGTTTTGAAGATCTGTTGTCAGGCTTGTTTAGCAACTTTAACCCAGATGTAAAAGTTGTCCCTACTAAAGGAAAAACCTTTGCGGTGGATAGTATTTCATTAGAAAAAATAATGGCGCTGGAAGAAGTGGAAACCATTTCGAAATCGTTAGAAGAAGTGGCTTTTTTTGAGTACGAAGACAATCAAGATTTTGGCTCTATCAAAGGAGTGGACAAATTTTATAAAGAGGTAACGGCGATTGATTCGACCCTACGCGAAGGAGATTATTTATTAGAAAAAGGAGAACGCGAGTTCTTAGTTTTAGGTGCAGGAATGCGAATGAAACTAGGCGTAAATATCGAAAATCGTTTTGAACCCGTAACGGTTTATATGCCCAAACGTAAGAAAGTAAGCGCATTACAACAACCGTTTATTAAAAAGTTTGCTTACCCGACGGGGACTTTTTCGATTCAACAAGATTTTGATAATCGGTATATTTTAAGCTCCCTGCGCTTTGCACAGGATTTGTTAAATATGCCTAATCAGATTTCAGCTTTAGAAATCAAATTGACCGAAAATGCAAATGCTGCGCAAGCGGTCGCTGCCATTCAGACCATCCTTGGTGCAGATTTCACGGTCAAAGATCGCTATCGCCAAGACGAGGCGTTTTTAAAAATTATGAATTTGGAAAAATGGCTGAGTTATCTGATTGTCAGTCTGACGATTCTACTCGTTGCTTTTAATATGATTGGCTCCTTGTGGATGATTGTTTTAGAAAAGAAAAAAGACATTGCGATTTTAAAATCTATGGGTGCAGAAGAAAATACGATTCGCAATATTTTCCTCAATGAAGGTTTATTGATGAGTTTATTGGGCGCAGCTATTGGAACAGCTCTAGCTGTTTTACTCTACGTTTTGCAAATTAATTTTAAACTAGTCACTATTCCGCAAGGTTTCTTGGTTGATGCCTATCCCATTAGCATGCGTTTTACCGATGTATTGATTGTTTTGATTACAGTTCTAACTATTGGCTTGATTGCTTCTATTCCGCCTGCTTTACGCGCAAAAAGGATTTCCGCATTGATCCGTGAGGAATAGTTTTTTTATATCTTTGCAGCCTTAATTTTTTTGATTAGAAATTGTTGGTAAAAGGCGTATTGTAATATCCAATATCTCCGATCCAATATCCAATATCCTTTAAAAACTATGCAAGATTGGGAGAATGATTTTGAGTGGCTACGGGTCAAACATTTAGTAAAGAAAGCCCTCCAACGCGACGAATTACCTGATTTGAACGCTATACTTTTTCTAATCGGTGTCCAAGAATTGGGTCGATGGAGTAAGTTTACCAAAGAAGAGAAACAGGACTTGATGCACATTGGCGTCTGTCGCGTACTAGAATACGAAGATTGTTATGAATTTGTCGGGCGCGATGCCGATGGTTGGCCACATTATAAAGAACTACAGCCCGTTTCGGTACAGGGTTTGAAGCAACAAGAAGACTTGTTACGCAAAAATATTATCCGCTACTTTCGGGATTTAGAACAAGAGAATGGTGGATTAGAATGATTGATATAAAACAGTAAAAGGGTTTTCCCGCTCACTTAAAATATAGCACAATGAAAAGAATTATTTTTACACTCTTAATAGCTTTCGTATTTATACTTACTGCCTGTAATCAAGATAAAAACACCTATGCGCTAATTGAAACTGATTTTGGCAATATGAAAGTGATGCTCTACGATCACACACCAAAGCACAAAGCGAATTTTATCAAATTAGCAAACGAAGGATTTTATAATGACCTGTTATTCCACCGTATTATTCCCACTTTTATGATTCAAGGTGGTGATCCAAATTCACGTGGCGCAGCGGCGGGAGCATCGCTAGGTTCAGGTGGTCCAGGTTACTTGATTGATAATGAAATTGGTTCAATTCACGTGCGGGGCGCATTGGCAGCGGCACGTACTGGTGGTGCAGGTAATCCAGAAAAAAAATCATCGGGTTCACAGTTTTATGTCGTACAAGGGCAGCCACAAACAGAGCAATCACTCAATCAATGGGAAAAGACGAAAAAGATTAAATACAACGACGCGCAGCGTAAAAAGTATATCGAAAAAGGCGGTCGCCCTGACCTAGATATGGATTATACCGTTTTTGGTGAAATCGTTGAAGGCTATGAAGTAATTGACAAAATTGCTGCGGTGAAAACGGGCCGTGCTAATCGTCCTGCTGAGGATGTAAAAATGCAAGTTAAAATAGTAAAGTAGTCAAGAGAAGGAAAGAAAAATTATTCGGTAAGATACCGTCAAAGTATTGCCGAAATAATTAACGTTACACTTAAAATTTAAAATTGTAACATTAGTTATTTCGGCGTTGCAAAAAATATAAAATGAGTACCAAGAATTATATTTTATTAGCATTCATAACCGTAGTATTATTTGCTGCTTGTGGGCGACCAATCGCTAAATTTTCTTACGCTGAAAAAGATCTGATTGCTCCTGCCAAAATTGAATTCAAAAATGAATCGGAAAATGCAGAGTCCGTTTTTTGGGAATTTGGCGATGGCGATACGACTTCGATGGATTCGCCAGGACACCGCTATTTTATGTCCGGCAATTATGAAGTAACCTTAAATGCTAAAAAAGGAAAAAAAGTAAAATCAACCACGAAACGCATTCAAATTCAAGCACCAATTACTTGCTTGGTGCAATTGCAAACGGAATATGGTAATATGCTGCTTGAGTTGTCAAACGCGACGCCACAACACCGTGATAATTTTATTAAATTAGTCGAAGAAGGATTTTATAATGATTTACTTTTTCATCGGGTGATTGACGGATTTATGATTCAAGGTGGCGATCCTAACTCTAAAAATGCTACCCCCAATACCCGTTTAGGTGGCGGTGGACCAGGTTACCAAGTTCCAGCAGAATTTGTGGATTCCTTGGTGCATGTCAAGGGTGCACTGGCAGCGGCAAGAACTGGCGATGCAGTTAATCCTGAAAAAAAATCTTCTGGTTCGCAATTTTATATTGTAGATGGACGAGAAGTAACCGCAGACGTTTTGGATAACATGGAAGGAAAGAAGGACTTTCGCTATACGCCTGAAAACCGTGCTGCGTATTTAGAATTGGGTGGCACACCGTTTTTAGATAAAGGCTATACCGTTTTTGGTCGAGTGATTGAAGGGTTGGATGTGATTGATAAAATTGCTACGGTACGGACAGCTCCTGGCGACCGTCCGATGGAAGATGTAAAAATGAAAATGCGGGTAATTAAATAATAGTTTATCTATTAAACAGTTTACCCATTTTCCGATTTAATATTTTAAACTAAGGAACACGAAAATAATTAATTCAACAACTGAATTAATTATTTTCGTCAATGCTAAGTAGATTGACAAAATTGTTTAATTGTCAAATTGTGGCAAATCGTTCAAAGCAAGCGACTTGTACCAGTTTAGTTGTCAAAATAAATCTGTCAACCTACTTAAATATATTTATACCAACTTTATTACGACTATGCAAGCGAATCAGGTACTTGGAATTGACATCGGTGGATCTGGCATCAAAGGGGCAGTGGTAGATTTGAATACAGGAGAATTAGTAACCGAACGAATGAGATTGCTCACTCCGCAACCCGCAGTTCCGAAAGCAGTTGCAGAGACCGTAAAGGAACTGGTAAAAAAAATTGGCTGGGAAGGGAAACCGATTGGTTGTGGCTTTCCAGCAATCATTCAACACGGCGTTGCTAAATCGGCTGCGAACATCGATGATGCGTGGATTGGTACGAATGCCGCTCAGCTATTGACGAAGGCTACAGGCTGCCCTGTTGCAGTTTTGAATGACGCTGATGCCGCAGGCTTTGCAGAAATGCGATTTGGTGTAGGTATGGACGAAGATGGTGTCGCGATGTTAATTACGATTGGTACTGGTCTCGGTTCTGCCTTATTTATGGATGGACAATTAGTACCCAATACTGAGTTTGGTCACTTGAAATTTAAAGGTGATATTGCGGAGAACTATGCTTCTAATCGTATCCGAAAAGAACATGATCTATCTTGGCAAGAATGGGGCAACCGTTTCAATGTTTATCTAAAACACCTAGAACGATTGTTTACACCAGACTTAATTATTTTAGGCGGTGGTGTGAGTAAAAAACACGAAAAATTCTCTAAATATATCGACGCCGAAGCCAGAGTTATTCCTGCTAAATTGCTTAATAATGCAGGTATTGTAGGTGCGGCAATGTACGCACACGAGAAGTTGATCTAAGGTAGAGCAAGAATTTATTTGTGTTTGTTTATAAAAAGATTTCACAGAGCGATAATTTAATAAATTAGTACTCAATAACCAATGAATAGGTTATTGCTTACTATTCATCTGGTTCTTTGATGAAGAACCTTAAATTCACCTGTGAATTCTAGAGGAAAATTCCTCTACTGTAAACAATTACTATGGAGAAACTACTGTATAAAATCGCCCTGACCAAAATTCCAAAGGTTGGTGCAAAAACGGCGCGCGACCTAGTAAGTTATTGTGGTGGTGTAGAAAACGTTTTTCGGGCAACTAAAAAAGAATTACTCGCCATTCCTGGTATCGGTCTTCAGATAGCCAAATGTGTGCTTGAACAAAATGTGCTTTCCAGCGCAGAACGAGAATTAAAATTTATCGAACAGCACCAGATTCAGCCTTTATTTTTTTTAGATGCAGCATATCCAGCTCGCCTAAAGCATCACAATGACAGCCCTGTCATGTTGTATTACAAAGGCAACGCAGATCTCAATCATGGTCGTGTTATTGCGATTGTAGGAACGCGTAAACCAACTGCGCGAGGCATTGCTAGCTGTGAACAACTAATCGAAGGATTATTACCCTATCAACCATTAATCGTAAGCGGTCTGGCCTATGGAGTCGATGTTACTGCTCATCGTAAGTGCTTAGAGGTTGGTATAGAAACGGTTGGTATCATGGGACATGGTTTGAATCAAATTTATCCACCTGCTCACCGTAAAACAGCAAGTGAGATGATCGAAAATGGCGGTCTTTTAACCGAATATACGCACGATACAGCAATTGATCCGCGTCATTTCCCGATGCGCAATCGTATTATAGCGGGCTTATGCGACGCGCTAATAGTAGTAGAAACAAAGAATAGCGGTGGCTCTATGATTTCTGCCAATATTGCTAATGGCTATAATAAAGATGTCTTTGCTTTTCCTGGACGCGTCAGTGACAAATCTTCCGAAGGCTGTAATAAATTGATCAAATCACACAAAGCTGCTTTAATTGAAAGTGCAGAAGATATTGCCTATGTGATGCGTTGGGAGAAATCAGATTCACAACGCACGATTCAAAAACAACTATTTGTAGAATTAAGCGAACGAGAGAGAAAAGTCGTCAGTTTATTACGTAGTTCCGATAATGTCAGTATTGATAAAATTGTTTACGAACAACAGATTTCAACGAGTCAGGCAGCAGCAGTTTTATTAGAACTCGAGTTAAAAGGGCTAGTAAAACCACAACCAGGTAATCGTTTCGTTTTAGTTTGATGTATAAAAAAGGCGTTTTGATAAATCAAAGAATAAAAAAAATCATACCTTTCATACCCTGATCCGCTTAATATTACTTTACTTCGTACGTCTATTAGTAATGCCGAAATAATACTCAACGAATAAATTACTCAACTTACTTCCTATGTTACGCCTTCTTTCACTTCTCGTTTTTCTAGTATTGTGGAGTTGTACGCCTAAGCCCATAGAAACTCCATTGCCTACTACACCTACCAAACCAGTTATTACGAAACAAAAACCTACCCGCGCCAAAAATGTCATCTTGATGATTGGTGATGGGATGGGTTTAACTCAAATTACGGCAGGGATGTATTCCAATGGAAATAAATTAAACTTGGAACGCTGCAAATATATTGGGCTGCATAAATCCTATGCGAGTGATAATTTAGTGACAGATTCCGCTGCGGGGGCAACAGCATTTGCCGCAGGTGTAAAAACATATAATGGAGCAATTGGTGTGGATAGAGACACAATGCCAGTAGAAACTATTTTAGAAGAAGCTGAAAAGAAAGGGTTAGCAACGGGTCTAGTTGCTACTTCAACTATCGTACATGCCACGCCTGCTTCTTTCTATGCGCATGTAAAACAGCGCAAAATGTATGAAGAAATTGCCGCTGATTTTCTCAAAACAGATGTCGATCTTTTTATTGGTGGCGGTAAAAAATACTTCGACCGCCGCGAAAACGACGACCGTAATCTATACACTGAATTAACCAGCAAAGGCTATAATATCTCTGACTATTTCAACTTAGATCTGAAAGAAGTCGAAATTGAAAAAGGCAAAAATTTCGCTTACCTTACTTCCGATGCAGATCCACTTCCATTTGCTCAAGGACGAGACTATTTAGTTAACGCTACCGAAAAAGCGATTGATTATTTAGATGATCAACCCGAAGAAGCATTTTTTTTAATGGTCGAAGGCTCCCAAATTGATTGGGGTGGTCACGCAAATAATTCAGAATATATCATTTCTGAAATGATTGAATTTGATGAAGCAATTGGTAAAGCCTTAGATTTTGCTAAAAAAGATGGTAATACGTTAGTCGTCATAACTGCCGATCATGAAACGGGTGGATATGCAATAAATCCAGGTTCGACAATGGACACTATTATTGGGAAATTTACTTCTGATTATCATACCGCTACTATGATTCCTGTTTTCGCATTTGGTCCTGGTGAAGAAAATTTTGGTGGTATTTATGAAAACACAGAAATTTACCACAAAATGCGCGCTGCATATGGCTGGAAAGAACGGGAAAGAGCAAAGAACTAAAATCGTAAAATCATCACGAATCTAAATTTTCCCTATTCTACATTTTTTCTACCTTTGTTGCCGTTTTGCGAATCTTTTGTAATCAACTTTACAAGTCGATTTGCCTTACCTTAAAACATCCTAAGTATTGCCGAGATAATTAATTAAATACTTAAGATTTAGAATTGACCATTTTTTCTATATTTTTCAAATAGTACAAAAAATACTCATTTCTAAATCGTTTAACTATTCTCCTAGCCTGCTCCGCAGCATTGCGGAGACCAAAGGGAAGAATTAATTATTTCGGCGTGGCTAACCAATTAATTTAATCTAGGATTATGAATAAATTAAGTGCAGCAATTACTGGCGTTCATGGCTACGTTCCCGATTATGTATTAACTAATGCAGAGTTGGAAACGATGGTAGATACCAATGATGAATGGATTCGTACCCGTACGGGTATAGAAGAACGACGCATCTTGAAAGGTGAAGGCAAAGCTACTTCCGATCTGGGAGTTGCTGCGGTGAATGGGCTTTTAGAAAAAACCAATACGCGTCCAGAAGAAATAGATATGCTGATCTGTGCTACAGTAACCGCAGATTATCCATTTCCAGATACTGCTAATGTCATTTCTGACAAAGCAGGTATCAAAAATGCTTTTTGCTACGATATTAATGCTGCTTGCTCTGGATTTCTGTATGCTTTAACGACTGGAGCTAAGTTTGTGGAATCTGGTTCTCACAAAAAAGTTATTATTGTTGGTGCAGATATGATGTCTTCTATCATTAACTACGAAGATCGCTCCACCTGCATTATTTTTGGTGATGGAGGAGGTGCCGTATTATTAGAACCTACCAGTGAAGATGTCGGTTTTCAGGATGCTGTTTTGCGAAGCGATGGAGCTGGGCGCGTCAATTTACATATAAAAGCAGGTGGCTCGCTCAACCCTGCTACCGCCGAAACGGTAGCTGCAAAAGAACACTTTGCTTATCAGAATGGTCGTCCAGTATTTAAAGCTGCCGTTTCGGGCATGTCTTCAGTTGTAAAAGAAGTTATGCAACGTAACAGCCTAGCGACCGATGATGTTCGTTGGTTAGTACCGCATCAAGCCAACAAACGAATTATCGATACAGTCGCGCGGATGGCAGATTTTCCGATGGAACGCGTTATGGTTAATATTCAGAAATACGGCAATACGACTGCTGGTACATTACCGCTTTGTCTTTGGGACTACGAAGACCAGTTACAGAAAGGCGATAATATCATTTTAACTGCCTTTGGCGGCGGCTATACTTGGGGAGCGGTCTATTTGAAATGGGCATATTAATAAAATCAACGATTGATACGAATCACTAAGGTCTAACGATCATTAGTCGTTTGGTCGCCAATGATTTTCCGCGACTATCAATCAAGCTATATAGATAGGTTCCTTTTTTAAAACCAATTAAATCTACTTTCTCGGCTCGACTCCCGCTGATAAAATATTCTTTCGACCAGACTTCTACGCCTAAAATATTATAAATTTTTAAATCGTATTGTCCTGCTTTCAAATTCGTAAATTCAAAGCGCGTAGATGTAATCGCAGGGTTTGGTGAGACGTAAATATTTGGCTCTTTATTGTTGTTATCTTGAACAGCCGTGGGCACTAAATCTTCTGATTTAAAATCAACAGAAGTGATAGTCTCCTCATCGGCTGCCATATTTACAATCGCAATAGGTTCAATAGATTCGTTAGAAAAAAAGTAGTAGGCTGTTACAACTTGCTCACCCAGCAAATCATTTTGTGGCAAAAAAGCAGTGATGTCTTGCCAATCCAAAATACTGATTTTCGCCTCCACTTTTACGTTGCGTTTTTCTACTCTTTTTTCTCGCAACACATCATAAATGCCGCCAGGGATAGTCACAGTGCCCCACGCATCCACTTTATCGGTGCGCTCAATCGCATAATTGATACGAATAGAATCGGGCGTAATTGGAATTTGATCTAAAATTGCTTCAGGCAAATCGTCTCCTGCAAAAGGAATTAATATAGAAGTCGTAAAAGTATTTTCGTCTTCATAATTCATAGGACTTCGTTGTTGGACATAAGGATTCGAAAAACGAGCGACTGTTTCCAATCCTAATTCCAAAGGATCTTGTCCTCCATAACCAAGTAGAGCATATTCACTATCAGATACATTGAAATATCCCTCGCCCGTTTCAACTTCAGCAAGTAATTCTGCATTAGCAAAATCATTGAAAAACATGCCTTCACTAGCTCTACGAATAGCAGTTTGACGGATAAATGGCGCTTCCAAGCTCGTAAAATTCCAATCTTGTGCAGGTCCTTCTGTGCCGATGACAATTTCACTAGGTAAATTATCAGTTTTGATAAATAAGGTATCGCCTGACTGAGGGAAAGTTTCCGTAGTAACAGTAATTTGGGCAAACATTGATAGCGTTCCTCCAAGTAATATTAATGCTAGGTATAATTTTAATCTCATATTTCTTTCTTAAATCAACTCACAGAATACAACTTTTTTTGCAAGCAGTCAACCAATCGTTAAAAATAGAGAGTGATTAGTACTTATTTTCTACTTTTGCGCAACTATTAACACTATGATAAGTATTGTCGAAATTATTATTTGCACTCAGCCTATAGAAAATAAATTTTAATGAATCAAAAGGATAACCTATTAGGGGTATTAGAAACCTTGTTTAAATGGTCCAAATCCATTATGTGGGTTTGCGGAATTGCGTTGATCGGTAGTATCGTTATTTCCTTATTCCTAACGACCTATTATCAGGCGACAACTGTATTTTTTGCAGCCAGTCCAGATGTTGCGAAGCCCGAACAAATCTTTGGTACTTCGACTAAAGATATGGATTACTACGGTAACGAGAATGATATCGACCGTATTTTAACGATTTCAGAATCGAATGAATTGTTAGAGTTCTTGATTCAAAAATTTAACCTGTACGAACATTACGATATTGATTCTACTCATGTGAAAGCACCAGACAAGGTTAAAAAAGCTTTGCTCAAACTATACGAAGTAGAAAAGACCAAACGCGATGCCATTAATGTCTCGGTAGAAGATGAAGATCCAGAATTGGCAGCAAATATGGCAAATACGGCACGGGAAAAAATTGATGAAATTGCGCGGCGCATGATCAAGGCAAGTCAGCAAAAACTGATTAATACAATTGATAATAATCTCAAAACGAAAGAAGAACAACTCAATGTAATCGGTGATTCTCTAATGACGGCGCGGCAACGTTATAATATTTATAATACGGATTCCCAGAGTGAGGCATTGGCACAACTGACCATCTCGACTCGCTCTAAATTGACGGCGACCCGCGCCCGCTTAGCATCTTTAGAGAAAAATAAAAGCGTCCGTCGGGATACGATAGCTTATATACAAGCGGCTGTCATCGGGCTGGAGCAGCAAGCGGCTGATTTGGAATTAAATCTAAAGCAATTTAATAGTGGAATGGCAAAAGTCGATGTATTGAATCGGCAACACGTAGAGGCAAGTGTACAAATGAGTGAAGACCAAGAACGTTTTAAACAGATTCAGGCAGCTTATAATTCAGAAGTTTCGGCGGTTATTTTAGTAGAAAAAGCGCAAGTGCCTGTAGTGAAATCGCGTCCAATGCGTTCACTTATTGTGATTGGTGCGGTGATGATTGCCTTCTTATTTTCAGTTATTGGCGTATTATTATTAGATAGTTATAAGGACGTAGATTGGAAAAAAATTGTGAATGCGAAGTAAACTAGCAACACTTTTTGATCGAGAACAGCCGTCCCAATTGCTGTTTAATGCCTTAGCGTTATTGACGCTATTGAGCATTTTTCTAGGTATTGCCTCGGAGATGTATTTCCTCGCTGGCTTACCTGCTGCGATCATTGTTGCTTACCTCGCCATCGTTGATTTCCGCAAACTCTTCTTTTTACTATTGGTCTGCGTTCCTCTTTCAACCGAGATCGTATTGCCCAATGGCTTTGGTACAGATTTACCGACCGAACCATTAATGGTTGGATTGATGTTGATCTATTTTTTATACGTATTAAAAAATGGTGCGCAGCTATCCGCGCGTTTTCTTCGCCATCCAATCACGCTACTATTATTACTTCATTTTGGATGGATTCTCGTAACGACTGCTCTATCTGATTTACCTTTTGTGTCCATCAAATTTTCGCTGGCAAAGACGTGGTACATCACCGTTTTTTACTTCATGGCAGGTAGCTTATTAAAAACGGTAGATGATATTAAAGCATTCTTCTGGGCGATTTTTATTCCTTTATTAGCAACGGTTTTAATCACGTTGGCGCGCCACGCAGCAATTGGATTTTCCTTTGAAGAGGTACATACCGTTTTTTATCCATTCCACCGTAACCACGTAAACTATGCAGGTATCCTCGCCCTGTTTTTTCCAATTACCGTTTTGGCAACGCAATGGTATAAAAGAGGTAGTTTTATACGTAATCTTTTATTCATTAGCTTAGCAATATTTTTTGTAGCGATATATTTCTCCTTTACGCGCGCAGCATATGTGGCAATTGTCATTGCCTTGGGTTATTATTTTATAATTAGAATGCGCCTCACTAAGCCATTGGTAGTATTGACTGTTCTCGGAATAATCTTCGGATCGAGCTATATGGTTTATCAAAATCGCTACTTGGATTATGCGCCCAATTTTGAGCGAACCATCACGCATACGGAGTTTAATAACTTAATCGAAGCGACCTATCAAATGGAAGATATTTCCACGATGGAGCGTGTTTATCGGTGGGTAGCAGGTGGACACATGGTCGCAACTAATCCCTTATTTGGATTTGGCCCAGGCAACTTCGTTAATTTTTATAAAAGCCATACGGTAACGGATTTTCAAACCTATGTGAGCGATAATGAGGATCTTTCGGGGATTCATTCTTATTACCTAATGACGACGGTTGAGCAGGGAATCGTTGGGCTAGCGATATTTTTATTGCTTGTATTTTATACGCTAATCAAAGGAGAGCAGGTTTATCATCAAACGACTAATCTGGAGCGACGAAGAGTTGTATTAATGATGCTGTTAGCGCTGATTGTTATTGATGCTTTTCAAATTATTAATGACCTATTAGAAACGGATAAAATTGGACCATTTTTCTTTTTGACGATGGCAGTGTTAGTGAATTGTGATCTTACGAATAGAAGTGAATCTGTAAAAATAGAAGAAGAAAAAGCATAAAAAAATGGCAGCTAGTATTTCCAAAATACTAACTGCCATTTTAATATTAGAGTTGCTTTCAGCCGATTGATACGACTAAAAACTACCAACTAAAAACTTTTAACTACCCGTATGCACATCCATTTGTGGATATGGGAAGCTAACACCTTCTTTATCAAATGCTTTCTTCACATTTTCCTGCATGTAGAAAAACGCATCCCAGTAGTGTTCACTTTTAACAAAAGGACGTGTTGCTAAATTAACTGAACTATCTGCTAATGCTGCTACGACTACGCCTTGCTTTGGTGCATCCAAAATCCAAGGACATTCTTTGCCGACGCGTAAAATAATTTCTCTCGCCTTATCAATATCATCATCGTAACCGATGCCAAAAGTTAGTTCTACGCCAATTTCGCCTTGCCCAGAAATATTAGTAATCACGTTGCTAGTTACGACTCCGTTAGGTACAATAACGCGCTTGTTATCTAAGGTTGCTAATACTGTATTAAAAATTTGAATCTCTTTTACTGAACCAACATTTCCACCTCCGATGTCAACTAAGTCTCCTACTCGGTAAGGACGGAATACCAATAATAAAACGCCACTAGCAAAGTGACCTAAACTGCCTTGTAATGCCATACCAATCGCAAATGCTAAAGCACCAAAAACGGCTACAAATGAAGTCGTTTCAATGCCAAACATACCTGCGACAGCAAGTAGTACCATTATCTTGATAGCTACATTTACTAAAGAGCTTAGAAAAGGAATTAAAGTGGTATCGACTTCGTTACGTTGTAACATTTTTCTAACCATTCCAGTAATCCAACCCGCAATCATAAAACCAATGATTAAGGTAAGAATTGCACCTATTACTTTAGGAGCATAAGCCGTAACCATTGAGCTTAGTTGGCTAATATCAAAGAGATTTTCCATAATTGTTTTGATTTATTTAAATTTTGAAAGATGATAAGGTGTGTGAGAAAGATAATG